>NZ_JBMOWQ010000203.1:0-44486 GCF_049310485.1 Pseudomonas sp. GZD-209 | reverse complement strand
TTCTGGGTATGCTCCGCCCGCCCCCCCCCCCCCCTCCCCTCTCCCCCCCCCCCCCCCCCCCCCCCCCCACGAAGGCATTAACTGCTTTTTGCAGATGAATTCCAGACAAACGCCTCGCCGCACATGCCGCGAGGCGTTTTTTTTGCAAGCCCGCGCGGGCATACTAGGCCAGTCTCCATCCTTGGTACGCCCAACCCCATGCTCCGCGCCCTGTTCCTACTCGCCCTGTCATGCCTGCTCGCCCCGGCCTTCGCCGACGAGCGCGCACAGACCCAGCAACAGCTGGACGCCACCCGCCAGGACATCGCCGAGCTGAAGAAGATGCTGGGCAAGCTCCAGGAGGAGAAGTCCGGCGTGCAGAAAGACCTCAAGTCCACCGAGACCGACATCGGCAACCTGGAAAAACAGGTGGAGGCACTGCAGCAAGAACTAAAAAAGACCGAGGGCGAGCTGGAGCGCCTTGATCACGAGAAAAAAAAACTCCAGAGCGCCCGCGTTGAGCAACAACGCCTGATTGCCGTCCAGGCCCGTTCGGCCTACCAGAACAACGGCCGCGAGGAATACCTCAAGCTGCTGCTCAACCAGCAGAACCCCGAGAAATTCGCCCGCACCCTCACCTACTACGACTACCTGAGCAAGGCGCGCACCGAGCAACTGCGCACCTTCAACGAGACCTTGCGCCAGCTGGCCAACGTCGAACAGGACATCGGCCGCCAGCAGGAGCAACTGCTCACCCAGCGCGCCGACCTCGACAGCCGCCGCCAGGCGCTGGTCGGCGAACGCGACAAACGCCAGCAGGTACTGGCCAAGCTCAACAGCGACATGAAAGAGCGCGACCAGAAGCTGCAGTCCCGCGAGCAGGACCAGGCCGACCTGGGCAAAGTGCTCAAGACCATCGAGGAAACCCTCGCACGCCAGGCCCGCGAGGCGGAAGAAGCGCGCCAGCGCGCCCTGCTCGCCAAGCAGGAAGAAGAAAAGCGCCGCAAGGAACAGGCCCTGGCCGCCGCCGCCCGCAACCAGCAAGCAGAACCGGAAGAGCCCCCGAAAAAGGCCCGCACCACGCTTGGCCCGGTGGTTTCCAGCGACAGCGCCAGCTACGGCGGTGCATTTTCCGCAGCCCGGGGAAAACTTCCATGGCCAGTCAATGGTCGACTGCTGGCACGCTTCGGTGACATGCGCGGCAGCGATGCCCGGGCCAAGTGGGACGGCGTGATGATCAGCGCCAGCGCCGGTACCCAGGTACGCGCCGTACACGGCGGGCGCGTGGTATTCGCCGACTGGTTGCGCGGCGCCGGGCTTCTGGTCATTCTCGACCACGGCAATGGTTACCTGAGCCTGTACGGCCACAACCAGAGCCTGCTCAAGAGCGCCGGTGACATCGTCAAGGCCGGCGAAGCCATCTCCACCGTCGGCGACAGTGGCGGCCAGGACAGCGCCGGTTTGTACTTCGCGATTCGCCAGCAGGGCCGGCCCACCGACCCTGCGCAATGGTGCCGAGGCTAAACTACTTTTACGGCGCGGCGCGTGAAAACGCCGGGCCGATGCTCCAGCAAGGGGCACCTACAGGATCAGGAGTTCGTTCGACATGCTGCACTCGCCTCGCCTCACCCAGCTGGCCCTGACCATTGCCCTGGTCATCGGCGCGCCCCTGGCGCTCGCCGCCGAGCCGGCCAAGCCTGCCGTTGCCGCCAAGCCGGCCACGGTGCCGGCCACCGAGGTGACCGCCAAGGCGCCACTGCCGCTGGAGGAGCTGCGCACCTTCGCCGAGGTCATGGACCGCATCAAGGCCGCGTATGTAGAGCCCGTCGACGACAAGACCCTGCTGGAAAACGCCATCAAGGGCATGCTCAGCAACCTCGACCCGCACTCGGCCTACCTCGGCCCTGAAGACTTCCAGGAGCTGCAGGAAAGCACCAGCGGCGAATTCGGTGGTTTGGGGATCGAAGTCGGCCAGGAAGACGGCTTCATCAAGGTCGTGTCGCCGATCGACGACACCCCGGCCTCCCGCGCCGGCGTGCAGGCCGGTGACCTGATCGTCAAGATCAACGGCGCCCCGACCCGTGGCCAGACCATGACCGAAGCCGTCGACAAGATGCGCGGCAAGGTCGGTGAGAAGATCGTCCTCACGCTGGTGCGCGACGGCGGCACGCCGTTCGACGTGACCCTCACCCGCGCGGTGATCCAGGTCAAGAGCGTGAAGAGCCAGCTGCTGGAGAACGACTACGGCTACATCCGCATCACCCAGTTCCAGGTCAAGACTGGCGAAGAGGTGGGCAAGGCCCTGGCCAAACTGCGCAAGGACAACGGCAAGAAGCTGCGCGGCGTGGTGCTCGACCTGCGCAACAACCCCGGCGGCGTGCTGCAAGCCGCGGTGGAAGTGGCCGACCACTTCCTCACCAAAGGCCTGATCGTCTACACCAAAGGCCGCATCGCCAACTCCGAACTGCGCTTCTCGGCCGACCCGGCCGACGCCAGCGAGGGCGTACCGCTGGTGGTCCTGATCAACGGCGGCAGCGCCTCGGCTTCGGAGATCGTCGCCGGTGCCCTGCAGGATCAGAAACGCGCCGTGCTGATGGGCACCGACAGCTTCGGCAAGGGCTCGGTGCAGACCGTGCTGCCGCTGGCCAACGACCGCGCGCTCAAGCTCACCACCGCGCTGTACTTCACCCCCAACGGCCGCTCGATCCAGGCTCAGGGCATCGTCCCGGACATCGAAGTGCGCCCGGCCAAGCTCACCGCCGAAACCGACACCGAGAACTTCAAGGAAGCCGACCTGCAGGGCCACCTGGGCAACGGCAACGGCGGCGCCGATCGCCCGACCGGCAGCGCCAAGCGCAAGGAGCGCCCGCAGGACAACGACTTCCAGCTCAGCCAGGCCCTCAGCCTGCTCAAGGGCCTGAACATCACCAAGGGTGAATGACCGTCCCCATGCGTTGTCTGCTGTTCCTGCTGTTCTGCCTCATGGCCGGCGTCGCCCAAGCGGCGCCGGCCATGGCCTACATGAGCATCATCATCGATGACCTCGGCCAGAGCGCCGAGCGCGACAGCCGCACCCTGGCCCTGCCCGGCCCGGTCACGATGGCGATCATGCCCGACACCCCCCACGCCACCGAGTTCGCCCGCCAGGCCCACAAGGCCGGGCGCACGGTGATCCTGCACATGCCCATGGATCCTGCCACCGGCCCTTACGCCTGGCACCCCGGCACGCCGCTGCCGGAGCTGGCCGCACGGCTGAACGCCGCACTGACGAAAGTGCCGTATGCCGCCGGCATCAACAATCACATGGGCAGCCGCATGACGGCCCAGCGTGAGCCGATGGCCTGGCTGATGGGCGAGCTGCAGGGCCGTCACCTGTTCTTCGTCGACAGCCGCACCAGCGCCGCCACGGTGGCCGCCGCCGAGGCCCAACGCATCGGCTTGGCGCATGTCTCGCGGGATGTGTTCCTGGACGACGTGCGCACGCCCGAGGCGATCACGGCGCAGTTGCAGCAAGGCGTGAGACTGGCCCACAAGCAGGGCTCCGCCGTACTGATCGGCCACCCCTACCCGCAAACCCTGCAAGTACTGGAACGTGAGATACCCCGGCTCAAGAGCCAGGGTATCGAACTGATTTCATTGCGTCAGATGATCGCCGAGCGTGGTAACCAGGCCATGCCCGGCCATGGCAAGGCCGGGCGCTACCAGAACCGTTGAGCCTGCTCGGCCGACGGGCGAACTCAGTGGAAAGGCATGATGTTCTTTACCTGGTCGTAGGTTAGTGGTCCTCGGTGGATACGCTGCCCCATCAACGCCAGCTGGCGTGCATCGTTGGTACCGTAGAAGCGCTGCTGCCATGTTTTCAGGTGTCCGCGGACGAACTGGGTGGGATCATCCGCCAACTGCGCGAAGTGGAAATGTGCCACCCACAGGGTCGACATCTTCTTCTTGCCGCCGGGGACACGACGCTTGATCAAGTACTCATCCATCGCAGTGCCGTCAGCCAGTTGCTGCCGCGAGCCCTGATACACGACCTCTATCAGCCCCTGGGCGTGCATGTAGGCCAGCGCGTCGGCATCGGGATAATGGGTATTTTCATAGAGCTTGATGAGCGAGTCGTTCCGGCGCTTCGTCCAGTGCTCGACCTGCGCTTCGAGGCGGGCCGCCAGGGCCGCGGTGCCGGCGCTACCTGCCATGCGTTGCACGGTGTTGCGCAATTCCTGCACATGGCCATCGATCAAGTCCGTCAGCTGGTGGCCACGCACCTCAGCCTCGATGTACTCCTGCACCTTGCGCTCTACCTGCGCGCCCTCCTTGAGCAGCAGTTCGGCAAACTGCTCCAGCGCCATCATGTCACTGCCGTCCTTGGACACCTGTGGCGCTTCTGACTCGTCGGCTTCCACCCAGCCGCCCAGGCCATTCGACTCAAAGCGGTGCAGCAGCTCATTGGTGAAGGGATCACGCACTTCCAGCCTGTCGGCACCGTCTGCGCGCACGGGGCGGCCCACCAGCAACTCACCCTTGCGCGTACGAACCAGCTGCTGCTTCGACTGATCAATCCTGTAGGCCGGATGACGCTTGGGCAGCACGACCCCGTCCTGCTCGGCAATCGCCTCCTCCAGCTGCACGCCAATCATTGCTTTGAGCGCCTTCAACTCGTCCACGTAGCGCACGAGCATGTCGACCTCAACCAGGGTGCCACCCTCGCGAACAATATCGAAACTGTTGATGATCGCTGCGGAGTACTCGTCCCAGGCATTTTGCAGAATCTCGATCCGGTCGGCCGGCGAGAGAACGCTGGTGCTCAATGCCGAGTGGGCACTGGCAGCACTTTTCAACGCATCGCTGGCCAGTTGATGCCGGTAGCGTGACTGCTTGCGTGCCTGCCCCCGGCGGCTCAGATCCAGGGCAAGGTCGGTGTAGTTCATCGCCTGGTGAAACCGTAGCTGGACGGTGGTCATCGGGCGGAACGACACCACCATTTTCGCGGTGACTGGTATGAACAGCGGCTGGTCAGGAGCTTGCGGATCTGCCTGCGACGCCGTACCCAACGCACTCGACGGCAGCTCGAGGGGGGGATTCAACACCGTCTTCGGCACGATCTCTGGCAGATAGGTGTCCAGGTCGATACTGGCCTGGATCATCTGCGCCTGGCTTCGCACGACGCTGCGCAATTGTGTCTTGAGTGCATGGTATTCAGGGCGAACCTCGGCGATCAGGCGGCCATCCAGAATGCCCGACAGGCGCTGCAGCTCGGGATAGTCAGCCATGCGCCTCAACTCGTCGAAGACGTTCCAACTGCTGAGCACCAGGGTATTGCGGGTCCTCGTTATCAAGCGGTTGGCTTCCTCGACGACGTACCCTCTGCGGGTACCAAAGCGCTGCAGTTCCAGGAGCTGGGACATCGATCGCAGAATGACCTTGTCATAGCCAATGACGGCCAACAGGTTGTTGATGACGCCTTCGCGCAACCGCCTGAGTTCCGGGGCCTGCTGAGCGATTTTCTTGCGGGCATCCTCCGCGTTCTCATCGATCTGCTCCTGCGTCAACCCGGTCACAACACCCTGGGTCAGTTGCTCCAGACGCGCTTCATGCGACGTCAGCTCCTCATCCAGGTTGATGACCGACATCGACTCTTCATTGATCAGCTGGCGCAGTTTCGCCGCATCCCCCATCGTCGCCGTCATTTCCCGGTCGATCTTGTCGAACTGTGCCTGCCGCCTGGGAAGAACGCCCTTGGTCGGGGGCATGCCGCCAAAGAACCCCGTGCGCACCTTCCACTGTTCGCCACGCCACAGCCACGGGCCGAGCTGCCCCTCCGGGCTCACGACGCGCACATCGGCACCGAACTGCTCGACCTTGAAATGCTCGCCATACAGCTCGACGTAGCGTTCACCCGCCTGCTGATAAAAACCGTCCGCCTCCACAACCCCTTCGAGATCCACAGTGCTCACCAGCCCCAGCAGCGCCTTGAGCTGGGCGGCAGGCTCCGGGCCCCAACCGGTCGCGAGGGTCACCGATCCGCTGTCCAGCGTCTGCAACGCACCAGGTAGATGGGCCTTGCCCATTTCGACCGGTGCCAACGCCGGCGTGGGCATCCTCAACGCTTCGTTGCCGACAGCCCCTGTCGAAACCTCGGCGACAGCGCTAGCCTGGGGCATACGGGAATGGGCGATCACCATCGAAAGGTTGCTGAGGATGTCCATGATGGCCAGGGATTTCTCGGCGTCATCCTCCTCGCTCAGCGCCTGCACATCACTCTCCAGCGCGTTGATCGAGGACACCAGCCAGGCCACCAGGGCGACTGGCCCACGCAGCACGGGTGCCACCACGTTGAACAGCAACCAGCTGGCCTCCATCATCCGACTCCATCGGCTCTCGGCGCTGGATACCGTTTGCCGGTCGGCCAGTTCGGTCAAGGCCCGCAGCTTGCCAGCGAACAGATGGGCATCGACATCGGCCAGCCAGGGTTTGAACGCAAGCTCCGCGGGCTGGGCAATGGCGCCGCTCGCAAGGCTGCTGGCCGGCACCAACTGCTCGGTGGCCTGCCCCGCCCATCCGGTGAGCCTGTGAGGCTGCTCGAAGCCACCGTCCTGGTAGACCTCTCTTGGCTCGTCAGCCAGCCATTCCAATACACTTTGCTGCAACTCGTCGTCTTGCCGAATCGCCGCCATCAAGGCATGGCGATCTGCGTAGCAAAGCAAGGGCGCGTCGCGGTGAAGCGGACGGTAGAGCAGCCACGCTTGCGGTCGATACAGGCGCATGACGTACATGCAGGTGACAGTGTCCCCGGCCCTGTAATCCGGGGCTCGGAATGCCAAGGGGGCGATATCGACGTTGAGCTTCAGATCCAGGCCACTGCGACAGAATTCGGCCAGCCCTTCCCAGACGGCGAGATCCAGGCCGCCATCGATCTTGAGTTTCAGTGCATCGAACAGGAGCTGGCTGCGCCACTCCCTGGCAAAACACCTGACCCGCTCATCACGGGTAGCCGGGTCGTTCAAGGTGGTTGCAACATAAACAGGGTAGTGCCCGCCAATATCCACCTTCTCAACCAGTGCCTTGAGGTAGCTGGCGTCCATCCAGTCCATGATCAACTGTTTTTCACGGTGGCTGATCGAATCGATGATGCCATGCCCCAGGGCACTCAGATTACCGATGGCGAACTCGGTCAGTGTCATCACACGCCAGCTCACCACACCGTCCCCGGTGCCCGTGGCCGCCCCACCAGGCACCCCCTGTGCCGTCTTTACCGTCAGCATCAGATCATCTGGAAAATAGTTGGCGTCTTGCGGGTGGTCGGCCAGTAATTGTTTACGCAGACCCTGCCTTGTATAGCTGAGCAGATCGAGAACGCCGTCGAGCGAACCTTTGCCTTGCGAAAGCGCCTGCTCGACGGCCAGGTCAAGCGTCGCCACCTGGTATTCGAAGCGATCCTGGCTGCTGGCCTGCTCCAGCCAGTCAGGCAGCGCCGGGGTCTCCTCCTGCGTAGCGAAGCCAGCGCCATCGAGAAACATCGAGCACGGATCGCTCAACCCTGCGTACCAGGCTTCCAGCTTCGCGACCGAATCGATCGACTGCCAGGGCAGGTGCTGCAGGCGCTCGAGCATCCAGTCGAGCAGTAAAGCGGACTGCTGCAGGAATGGGTTGCCCTGCAGCTCGTAGAGGCTCCAGGACAACTTGTCGAAGCCGTGACGCGCCGCTTCGCGGTCTCGCAGTGCAAGGGAGAACTCTTCGAGGGAAGTGAACGCAAGCGGCATGCCCGACGGCGGGCACCACAGCAGCAGACGGCGCTCGTCGCGCTCCAGCATTACCAACAGGTCCGCCAGCATCACCCTGCGCTCGACCCCGCCCCCCTGCAGGGTCAGCTCGATGGCATTGACCTGCATCGCCGCCGTGCGGCCGGCCAGCAGTTCATGGAGACATTCACTGGCGTCGCCAGCCAGTGACTGGGACTGGATGCCACTGAGCAATGCGCTGCGCAGGGCTTGCTGCATCCAACGATGACGGCTGACGCCGCAGTCACCAGGGGCGATGCACGGGACCGCGTTCCAGTAGTCGACCTGCGCCTGGCAGAAGTGCGCGGGCAGCGCCTGTAGCAGCTCGTTGAAGGCGTCGCTTACGGCATTCAGGCTTCGCGTGTCGAACTCGCTGCTTGAACCTGCGAAGCGATAGGGGCTGTTCAGCCCCAGGTTGTAAGTGCGCGCACCGAGCGGCTCGAGGTTCAACTGCGTGCCATGCACCAGCGCCTGCAGCACCACGTCAACCAAGGGTGCGGTGGTCCAATACGCCGTGTCGGGATCTGGGCTGTCGAGCGTTAAAGGATCCGCATCGGCAAGTGCCGGCTGCACCGCAGCGAGCCAGGGCAGCTCGGCCAGCAGCAGCTTGAGGATCTGCTGGCTCGCCACCTGGCGCAGCGTAGGTCGCTCGGCGAACTGCCTCGCACACGCTTGCCTGAGGTTATAGACCGGGGTGGATGAGGTCGGCATAGGTTGGCTCCTGTTCCATAGAAGCCCACAGGATGCGAGCACGGCTGGTCGGCACGGCACTACATAAAGCTCGGGGCCGGGCACATCCCCGTGACGCCCACCTGGTCAACCTGTCGGTGCGAGCACTATCTAACACACCACCTCCAGCCTGCGACGCGACAGTGTCCGCTTGATATCCACCGGAGGTTTCACCATGACGACCATCAACCGCAGCATCCACGCGGCCATACTGTGCAGCCTTGCCTGCAGCACACCGACCGTCGCCCAGCAGGCCAACCAACAGGGGCCGCAGCCTGCCCTGACACTGACCAACGCCTCGGCGCAAAGCCAGCAATGGACCGGCGTCGGCCGCCTTTCCCTACCCGGCAACAAGCAGTGCATCGCTACCCTGCTCGAACCTGGCGAGGGCCCGCATGCCGCCGACGCCCCAGCCTATGTCGTCACCAGCGGCCACTGCGTCGCCCAGCGCCATGGCGTGATCGTCCAGGACCAGCCACTGAGCGCCAGTGTCAGCTTCAACTACTTCGTCGACACCCCCGATGAACGCAAGCAGCTATCGGTCAAACGGATTGTCTGGAGCAGCATGCAAGGCATCGACCTGGCATTGCTGGAGCTTGACGTCACCCTGGAGCAGGCCAGGGCGCAAGGCATCGTGCCGTTGCCCATCGGGCCAGCACTCGCCTCGGGCAGCCAGGTAACGGTGCTGGGCGAACCCAGCAGGCCCGACCTCGGCCTGCGTCTGCTCACCTGCACCGAGCAGAGCGCTGGCGTGGTCATGAGGCGGCCGTGGGTCTGGCGCCATGCCAGGGGCAACGACTGCCTGGGGCTGGCCGAAGGCGCATCGGGCAGCCCGGTGATCGAACCTGCCAGCGGCAAGCTGGTTGGTGTGGTCAACAGTATCGGCGCCGCGCACTGCTCGGCGGACAACCCTTGCCGGGCGGATGAAACGGCGCCCGCAGCACAGGCCCCGCGCAACTTCAGCATGCCGGTGCAACGCCTGCTCGGGTGCTGGCGCGAGGGGCGCGTGGACCTGGCGCAGCCAGACTGTCACCTGACACCGGGTTTCAGGCTCGAACAACAGACCAGCCCCCCCGCCGTGACCAAGATCGCCAGCGCAGCCGACGGCCTGGAAAGCTTGCCCTCCTGGGGCCTGGCCTTCACCCTCGACACCCCGCGCTATCGCTACAAGGCCACCCGCGATGCGCTTGCCTGCGAGGACCCACTGGGCTACAGCGGCACCATCGCCGCCAGCGAAAACCGCATCGATGACCCGATCGGCCCTGAACCCGGCTGGCATTACCTGTGCCTGATCGGCGTCGATTCGCCTGAGCACCGGCCTTCGTCCGCGCTGATGGCCAACAGCCTGAGCATCGCCACCCTGCTGCTGCCGGCGGGTCTGCCGGAGCCTTCACTGACCACCCGCTATACGGCCGACGGCGACATCGATATCACCTGGCACCTCGACCTGCCGAACCTGACCCGGTACCGGGTCAAACGGGGTGCCCCCGACAAGATCGACTGCAACGACCCCGCGGGCTTTCGCGCGCTGCCCAGGCTCGACCATCGCATACCTGCCGCGCAGTTGCCGATGACCGTCTGCACCATGGCCTTCGACCTGCTGAAGCAAGGCTCACCGCCACGCACCGACCTGCTCCTGCCCAAGCCATCCTGAAACGCAAAAGGCCCGGTTCTCGCGAACCGGGCCTCTGCTTCAGATCAGCTCAGACTCAGCTGTACACACGCCCCAGCAACTGGCGGTGGCTTTCGAACTGATCCAGCACGTCACGCACGATCTGCTCGCGGGTGAAGCCCATCAGGTCGTATTCCTGGCTGCCACTGTGCAGGTACACCTCGGCGCGGTAGAAGCGCTGCTGCACCTCTGGCTCGCCTTCGACCGGCGCCTCGCTCGGCGCGGCCAGGTAACCGTCCAGGCTGGCTTCATAGACGAAGGGGTTGCCCTCTTCCATCATCACCCGCAGGCCCATCATGTTGCGCGACTGGCCAACACGGGTCTCGACCTCGAAGCCCAGGGTGCGCAGCTGTTCGGCGGCTTCCTTGAGCGCCGGGCTGACCTGCTTGTCCATGAAGCGCTGCACCACGGCCTGGGTCGGCTGCAGGTCCAGCTGGCTCAGGCGCTCACTGAAGCCGCGACGGCCACGGGCGGCCAGTTCTGCGCGCTCGTTCTCGACGGCGACGTCCTGCTTCATCGCCTTCATCAGGCCGAACATGAACAGCACCAGCACCACCGAGAACGGCAGGCCAGCCAACACCACCATGGTCTGCATGGCTTCGAAGTTACCGGCGAACAGCAGGCCGATGGTCACCAGGGTGATCACCACCGACCAGAACACCACCATCCAGTGCGGGGCGTCTTCGTCCACCTTGCCGCCTTTGCACGACAGGTTGGCCATCATCACCGCGCCCGAGTCGGCCGGGGTGAGGAACAGCACGAAGCCGACGAACACCGCCACACCGATGACGATTTTCGACGCTGGGAAGTATTCGAGTAACTGGTAGATCGACATTGACGGCTGTTCGAGCGCGGTCTTGCCGAGCTCCACGGCGCCCTGGTTGATCACCAGGTCCAGCGCGGTGTTGCCGAAGATCGACAGCCAGGCCAGGGTGAAGCCCAGCGGGATCAGCAGCACGCCGCTGACCAGCTGGCGCACGGTACGGCCCTTGGAAATACGGGCGATGAACATGCCGACGAACGGGCCCCAGGAGATCCACCAGGCCCAGTAGAACACGGTCCACAGGCCCAGCCAGCGCTCGGACTTGTCACCCGCGCCTTCGTACACATAAAGGTCGAAGGTCTTCAGCACGATACCGTTGAGGTAGTCGCCGATGTTCTGCACGAAGCCGTTGAACAGGTACAGGGTGTTGCCGGCCAGCAGCACGAAGATCAGCAGGCCGCTGAACAGCAGGATGTTCAGGTTGGACAAACGGCGAATGCCATTTTCCACGCCCGACACCGCAGCGATGGTGGCCACGCCGGCCATGGTCAGGATCACCGCCAGCAGGTTGGTCTTGCTGTGGTCCATGCCGAACAGGTACTCGAGGCCCGAGGCCACCTGCATCGAACCAATCCCTAAGTTGGTCACCAGGCCCAGCAGGGTGACGAACATGCCGAAGATGTCCACGGCATGGCCCGCGCCGCCCTTGACCCAACGCTCACCGACCAGCGGGTACAGTGCCGAGCGCAGCGCCAGCGGCTGGTTGTGGCGGTAGGCGAAGTAACCCACGGCCAGGCCCACCAGGGCGTAGATCGCCCAGCCGTGCAGGCCCCAGTGCAGGAAGGTCAGTTGCAGGCCCTGGCGCGCGGCCTCGAGGCTGGCAGGCGTGCCTTCCGGTGGGTTGAAGTAGTGGTCCAGCGGCTCGGACGCGCCGAAGTACAGCAGCGAGATACCGATACCGGAGGAGAACAGCATGCCGGCCCAGGCGCCGTAGCTGAAATCGGGGGTGTCGTCCTTGCCGCCCAGCTTGAGCTTGCCGTAGTCGGAGAAGGCCAGGTAAACGACGAACAGCAGGTAACCGCAGATTACCAGCATGTAGTACCAACCGAAGGTACGGGTCAGCCATTTCTGGGCGACACCGAGCACCTGGCCGGCAGTTTCGGGTACAGCGATCAGCAAGGCCGTCAGAACGAGGATCAGCAGCGCCGAGGTGTAGAACACCACGCGGTTGACCCGTACCCGCTCGGCAGGGGGGTTGGTTAGGGAAGCAGAACTCATTGCTCGAATGCTCCGGGCAGTGCGGCAGTGGAGGCTAAACAGTTATGTCCGACGCAATTGGTGCAATAGCCCTACAGCGTCAGGTGTTATAAAAGGCACCCTGGAAACCGTGATCCCGATTAGAAACGTTGCAAGAAAACAGACGGGTGACCTGTCGCCGATCCGCATCTCCTTTGAGGAGTGTGCGCATTCGCCACAGCCACCAGGCCCGCTCCAAGGGCCGACCGCGCAGCCTGTGACCGCTCGGCAGAATCTGTCTTTGCATCGCTCATGCCCGTCAACGCCTTGTATTCCGGGGGTTACGCGATTTCCTGGGGTGTCAATCCGTGTCCCGTTGACCGCTTGAAAACTGTCAATGGCACAAATTGTCGCAGAGCTTATTCTTTATTGATTGAACGTTCAATCAAAACAAAATAGACTGGCCTTCGCCGAGTCAGCCGCCCGTCGTCTGCTCGCAGGCCTGAGGAGATAGCAAGATGCCCAAGGTCGGTATGCAACCCATCCGCCGCCAGCAGTTGATCGAAGCCACCCTGCAGGCGGTCGATCAGGTCGGACTGGGGGACGCCAGCATTGCGCTGATTGCCCGTTTGGCCGGCGTGTCGAACGGCATCATCAGTCACTACTTTCAGGACAAGAACGGCCTGATCGCAGCGACGATGGGCTACATCATGAGCATGCTCAACGAGGGCGTGGCCGCACGTCGCCAGGCCCTGACGGACGACAGCCCGCGCGCTCACCTGAAGGTGATCATCGAAGGCAACTTCGATGCGAGCCAGGTGAACGGCCCGGCAATGAAAACCTGGCTGGCCTTCTGGGCCTCCAGCATGCACCAGCCGTCTTTGCACAGGTTGCAGCGGATCAACGATCACCGCCTGTATTCCAACCTGTGCTGCCAGTTCCGCCGCGCCCTGCCGCTCTACCATGCGCGCAAGGCTGCCCGCGGGCTGGCGGCCCTGATCGACGGTCTCTGGTTGCGTGGCGCCTTGTCGGGTGACGCATTCGACACCGACCAGGCGATACGGATTGCTTACGAATACATGGATCTACAACTGGCTAAACAGCACACCCTGGGCACTAACGACCAGGCCGCTGAACCACCGCGCACAGCCACTGGCCAACCGGCAGGAGCGTGACGCGGCAGCCAACCACACACTGCACTTGCGAGGACACTATGGCCCGTTTCGGAACGCAAAAACTCTACATTGATGGCGCTTACGTCGACGCTGGCAGCGATGCCACCTTCGAGGCCATCAACCCGGCCACCGGCGAAGTCCTCGCCCACGTGCAGCGCGCCACCCAGGCGGACGTCGAGAAGGCCGTCGAAAGCGCCGAACGCGGCCAGAAAGTCTGGGCAGCCATGACTGCCATGCAGCGTTCGCGCATCCTGCGCCGCGCCGTCGACATCCTGCGCGAGCGCAACGACGAGCTGGCCCAGCTGGAAACCCTGGACACCGGCAAGTCGTACTCCGAAACCCGCTACGTCGACATCGTCACCGGCGCCGACGTGCTGGAGTACTACGCAGGCCTGGTACCGGCCATCGAAGGCGAGCAGATCCCGCTGCGCGAATCGTCCTTCGTCTACACCCGCCGCGAGCCGCTGGGCGTGACCGCCGGTATCGGCGCGTGGAACTACCCGATCCAGATCGCCCTGTGGAAATCCGCCCCGGCCCTGGCCGCCGGCAACGCGATGATCTTCAAGCCATCGGAAGTCACCTCGCTGACCACCCTGAAACTGGCCGAGATCTACACCGAAGCCGGCCTGCCGAACGGCGTGTTCAACGTCCTGACCGGCAGCGGCCGTGAAGTCGGCACCTGGCTGACCGAGCACCCGCGCATCGAGAAAGTCTCGTTCACCGGCGGCACCACCACCGGCAAGAAAGTCATGGCCAGCGCCTCGAGCTCGACGCTCAAGGAAGTCACCATGGAACTGGGCGGCAAGTCGCCGCTGATCATCTGCGCCGACGCCGACCTGGACAAGGCCGCCGACATCGCCATGATGGCCAACTTCTACAGCTCCGGTCAGGTCTGCACCAACGGCACCCGCGTGTTCATCCCTGCCTCGATGAAAGCGGCCTTCGAAGCCAAGATCGCCGAGCGCGTTGCCCGCATCCGTGTCGGCAACCCGGAAGACGAGAACACCAACTTCGGCCCACTGGTCAGCTTCGCCCACATGGAAAGCGTGCTGGGCTACATCGCCAAGGGCAAAGAAGAAGGTGCCCGCGTGCTGTGCGGCGGCGAGCGTCTGACCGAGGGTGATTTCGCCAAGGGCGCGTTCGTTGCCCCGACCGTGTTCACCGACTGCACCGACGACATGACCATCGTCAAGGAAGAGATCTTCGGCCCAGTGATGAGCATCCTCAGCTACGAGACCGAGGAAGAAGTCATCCGCCGTGCCAACGATACCGAGTACGGCCTGGCCGCCGGCGTGTGCACCAACGACATCAGCCGCGCCCACCGCATCATCCACCAGCTGGAAGCCGGCATCTGCTGGATCAACGCCTGGGGCGAGTCGCCGGCAGAGATGCCGGTTGGCGGCTACAAGCAGTCGGGCGTCGGCCGTGAGAACGGCGTCAGCTCGCTGGCTCAATACACCCGCATCAAGTCGGTCCAGGTCGAGCTGGGCGGCTACAACTCGGTCTTCTAAGGCCCTGTCCAGCCACGCCCGTGCCCTTGCGCACGGGCGTTTCCGCTCCCTGATCACCGCCAAACGAGGGTACTTTCATGTCCCATGAATTCGATTACATCATCGTCGGTGCCGGCTCGGCCGGTAACACCCTGGCCACCCGCCTGACCGAAGACGCCAGCGTCACCGTCCTGCTGCTGGAAGCCGGCGGCCCCGACTACCGCTTCGACTTCCGCACCCAGATGCCGGCCGCCCTGGCCTTCCCGCTGCAGGGCCGCCGCTACAACTGGGCCTACGAGACCGACCCAGAGCCGCACATGGACGGCCGCCGCATGGAATGTGGCCGTGGCAAGGGCCTGGGTGGTTCTTCGCTGATCAACGGCATGTGCTACATCCGCGGCAACGCCATGGACTTCGACGGCTGGGCTGAACTGCCAGGCCTGGAAGACTGGACCTACCTGGACTGCCTGCCGTACTTCCGCAAGGCGGAAACCCGCGACATCGGCCCCAACGACTACCACGGCGGCGAAGGCCCGGTCAGCGTTGCCACGCCTAAAGCCGGCAACAACCCGCTGTTCCACGCCATGGTCGAAGCCGGCGTGCAAGCCGGCTACCCGCGCACCGAAGACCTGAACGGCTACCAGCAGGAAGGCTTCGGCCCGATGGACCGTTCGGTAACCAAGAACGGCCGTCGCTCCAGCACCGCCCGTGGTTACCTGGACCAGGCCAAGAAGCGCCCGAACCTGACCATCGTCACCCACGCCCTGAGCGACCGCGTGCTGTTCGACGGCAAGCGCGCCGTTGGCGTGACCTACCTGGTCGGCGACAGCGAAGAGCGCGTCGAAGCCCGTGCGCGCAAGGAAGTCATCGTCAGCTCCGGCGCCATCGCCTCGCCGCAGCTGCTGCAGCGTTCCGGCGTCGGCCCGCGCGCCCTGCTGGAAAGCCTCGACATCCCGGTGGTCCACGACCTGCCGGGCGTCGGCGAGAACCTGCAGGACCACCTGGAGCTGTACCTGCAGTACGCCTGCACCCAGCCGGTGTCGCTGTACCCATCGCTGCTGTGGTGGAACCAGCCGGCCATTGGCGCCGAGTGGATGTTCAACGGCACCGGCATCGGCGCCAGCAACCAGTTCGAGGCCGGTGGTTTCATCCGTACTCGCCCTGAGTTCAAGTGGCCGAACATCCAGTACCACTTCCTGCCGGTAGCGATTAACTACAACGGCTCGAACGGCGTGAAAGAGCACGGTTTCCAGGCGCACATGGGCTCCATGCGCTCGCCCGCCCGTGGTCGCATCCAGGCCAAGTCGAAGAACCCGCGCCAGCACCCGAGCATCCTGTTCAACTACATGGCCACCGAGCAGGACTGGCAGGAGTTCCGCGACGGCATCCGCCTGACCCGCGAAATCATGGCCCAGCCGGCGCTGGACCCGTACCGCGGCCGCGAAATCAGCCCAGGCGCCGACGTGCAAACCGACGAGCAGCTGGACAAGTTCATCCGCGAGCACGCCGAAACCGCCTTCCACCCGTCCTGCTCGTGCAAGATGGGCACCGACGACATGGCGGTAGTGGATGGCGAAGGCCGCGTGCATGGCATGCAGGGCCTGCGTGTGGTCGACGCGTCGATCATGCCGCTGATCATCACCGGCAACCTCAACGCCACCACGATCATGATCGCCGAGAAAATCTCCGACAAGATCCGTGGCCGCAAGCCACTGCCGCGCAGCACCGCCAAGTACTACGTGGCGGGTGATGCACCGGTGAAGGGCAAGCCGATGCGTGAAGTGAAGCAGGCTTGATTGGCCTTTGTGGGAGCGGGCTTGCCCCGCGATAGCGTAGGATCTGGCGACGCCGCTGTCCTGACGGGCGCCATCGCGGGGCAAGCTTTCCCCCCCCCCCCCCCCCCTCCCCTTCTTCCCCCTCCCCCCCCCCCCCCCCCCCCCCCCCCCCCCCCCCCCGCTCCCACAGCTTCACGCAACACAAGAAAAGGCACCTCTCGAGGTGCCTTTTTTCATATGCGGAAACGCTTTACAGCCTGCCAATTCATCAGGTTAGAATCGATTGGCACGCGACCTGCTAGTTCACGGCTGCACGTCCCTCATTCCCCCGCTGTCCCGGAGTACCTGCCTTTGGATGCAAGCACCATCAACAGCCTGTTCTTGATCGGCGCATTGCTGGTGGGTGCAAGTATCCTGGTCAGCTCGCTGTCATCGCGCCTGGGCATCCCGATCCTGGTCATCATCCTCGCCGTCGGCATGGTCGCTGGCGTGGATGGCGGCGGCATCATCTTCAACAACTATCCGACCGCCTACCTGGTGGGCAACCTGGCGCTGGCGGTGATCCTGCTCGACGGCGGCCTGCGCACCCGGGTAGCCAGCTTCCGCGTGGCCTTGTGGCCGGCGCTGTCGCTGGCCACGGTGGGCGTGATGATCACCACCGCGCTGACCGGCATGGTCGCCGCCTGGCTGTTCAACCTGAGCATGATCCAGGGCCTGCTGATCGGCGCCATCGTCGGCTCCACCGATGCCGCGGCAGTGTTCTCGCTGCTTGGCGGCAAGGGCCTCAACGAACGGGTCACGGCCACCCTGGAAATCGAGTCGGGCAGCAACGACCCGATGGCGGTGTTCCTCACCGTCACCCTGATCGACATGATCGCCAGCGGCCAGACCGGCCTGCACTGGAGCCTGCTCACCCACCTGCTGCGCGAATTCGGCATCGGTACGCTGCTGGGCCTGGGCGGCGGCTGGCTGATGCTGCAACTGGTCAACCGCATCAACCTGGCCGGCGGCCTGTACCCGATCCTGGTGATAGCCGGCGGCCTTGCGGTGTTCTCGCTGACCAACGCCCTGCACGGCAGCGGCTTCCTCGCCGTCTACCTGTGCGGCCTGGTGCTGGGCAACAAGCCGGTGCGCAGCCGCCACGGCATCCTGCACATGCTCGACGGCATGGCTTGGCTTGCGCAGATCGGCATGTTCCTGGTGCTGGGCCTGTTGGTCACGCCCCACGACCTGCTGCCCATCGCCCTGCCGGCACTGGGCCTGGCGCTGTGGATGATCGTGGTTGCCAGGCCGCTGTCGGTGGTCGCCGCGCTGCTGCCGTTCAAGGCCTTCCATGGCCGTGAAAAGGGCTTCATCAGCTGGGTCGGCCTGCGCGGCGCGGTACCGATCATCCTCGCGGTGTTCCCGCTGATGGCCGGCCTGCCGGACGCGCAGCTGTTCTTCAACCTGGCGTTCTTCATCGTGCTGGTGTCGCTGCTGGTGCAAGGCACCAGCCTGCCGTGGATGGCCAAGCTGCTCAAGGTCACGGTACCGCCAGACCCGGCACCGATTTCGCGCTCGGCGCTGGAAGTGCACATCACCAGCGAGTGGGAGCTGTTCGTCTACCGCCTGGGTGCCGAGAAATGGTGCATCGGCGCCGCCCTGCGCGAGCTGAAGATGCCCGAGGGCACGCGCATCGCCGCGCTGTTTCGCAGCGAACAACTGCTGCACCCCTCGGGCAGTACCGTGCTGGAAGTTGGCGACATGCTCTGCGTGATCGGCCACGAACACAACCTCCCGGCGCTGGGCAAGCTGTTCAGCCAGGCACCGCAACGTGGCCTGGACCTGCGCTTCTTCGGCGACTTCGTCCTCGAAGGCGATGCCGAACTGGGCGCGGTGGCCGCACTTTATGGCCTGAAACTCGACGGCCTGGACGCGAAAATGCCGCTGGCGCAGTTCATCCGACAGAAGGTCGGAGGCGCTCCAGTAGTAGGCGACCAGATCGAATGGCACGGCACGATCTGGACCGTCGCGGTCATGGACGGGAACAAGATCCAGAAAGTCGGCGTCAGATTCCCCGAAGGTACCCGGCCTGGCCCCGGCTTGTTCCTCTAAACTCCGATTTGCCTCGTAGCACAAGAATCCTGCCTATGTCCCTGCGCCATTACTGCCGCGCAGCCCTGCTGGGGCTGTGCCTGACCCTCTCGTTCGCGGCCACCGCGGCGGAAGTCCCGACCACCTCGGGCATCCAGAACAGCCTCGACAAGATCGCCGAGCGCAAGCTGCCCGAAGCCGAACAGAAAGCCGTGCAGCAAGTGCTGGAGCAGACCCTGGCGCTGCTGGCCAGCAAGGAAGACAGCGAGCAGAAGCTCGAAGCCCTCAAGCAGCAACTGGCCACCGCCCCCCAGGAAACCCGCGACAGCCAGCGCGAGCTGATCAAGCTCAAGGGCGCCAGCGCCATACCCGTGGCCCAACGCTACGCCAACCTTACGGTGCCGCAGCTCGAACAGATGCTCAGCGAGCGCAGCACCCAGCAGGGCGAGCTGCAGAAAGCCCTGTCCGAAGCCAACAGCCTGATTATCAACTCGCAGACCCGGCCCGAACGGGCCCAGGCCGAGATCAGCAGCAACCAGACCCGCGCCCAGCAGATCAACAACAGCCTCAAGAGCGGCAAGGACGGCGGCAAGGCGCTGACCAGCGACCTGCGCAACCAGCTCAACGCCGAGTTGGCCTCGCTCAACGCCCTGACCCTGCTGCGCCGTCAGGAACTGGCCGCCAACAGCCAGCTGCAAGACCTGGGCAACGCCCGTCACGACCTGCTGATCGCCCGTGCCGCGCGGCTGGAGCAAGAGATCCAGGACCTGCAGACGCTGATCAACGACAAGCGCCTGGCCCAATCCCAGCAAGCCGTCACCCAGCAGTCGATCGAAGCGCAGAAGGCCGGCGGCAGCACCGTGCTGGCCAACGAGAGCACCGCCAACCTCAAACTCTCGGATTACCTGCTCAAAAGCACCGACCGCCTGAACGAGCTGACCCAGCAGAACCTCAGGACCAAGCAGCAGCTGGACAGCCTGACCCAGGCCGACCAGGCGCTGGACGAGCAGATCAACGTGCTCAAGGGCAGCCTGCTGCTGTCGAAGATCCTCTACAAACAGAAACAGGCCCTGCCGCACCTGAAAGTCGACCGCGACCTGGCCGACCAGATCGCCGATATCCGCCTGTACCAGTTCGAGATCAACCAGCAACGCGAGCAGATGAGCAGCCCGTCCAGCTACGTGGACAAGCTGCTGGCCAACCAGCCGCAGGAGGACGCCACACCGCAGTTGCGCAAGGCCCTGCTGGAAGTGGCAATCACCCGTGGCGACCTGCTCGAACGCCTGAACCGCGAACTCTCCGCGCTGCTCAACGAATCGATCACCCTGCAACTGAACCAGAAGCAACTGCTCAGCACCGCCCAGAACCTGCGCACCACCCTGGATGAGCAGATGTTCTGGATCCCCAGCAACAAGCCGCTGGACTGGGAGTGGCTGCGCTTCGTGCCGGAGCGCCTGGCCGAGCAGGTCGCCAGCCTGCCCTGGGGCTCGGGGATCAAGGAGCTGGCCGACGGCCTCAGCCAGCGCCCGCTGCTGTTCCTGCCGCTGCTGCTGGTGATCGGCGCCCTGCTGTGGCGACGCAAGTACCTGTACCAACGCCTGGGCAAGGTTCACCAGGACATCGGCCACTTCAAGCGTGACAGCCAGTGGCACACGCCCCAGGCGATCCTGATCAACATCCTCCTGGCCATGCCGGTGGCCCTGGCCCTGGCGCTGGGCAGCTACGCCCTGCAGATCGACGCCCGCGGGCAGAACGCCAACCTCGGCGCCGCACTCTGGCAACTGGCCCAGGCCTGGCTGGTGTTCTACACCGCCTACCGCATCCTCGCCCCGGGCGGCGTGGCCGAGATCCACTTCCGCTGGCACAAGCCGCAGGTCGAATTCCTGCGTGGCTGGGTGCGCCGCCTGGGCACCGTGGTGCTGGCCCTGGTGGGCGTGGTGGCGGTGGCCGAGCACCAGCCCTCGGCACTGGCCGACGACGTGCTGGGCATCGGCGTGGTGCTGGCCTGCTATGCGCTGATGGCCTGGCTGCTCAGCCGCCTGCTGCTGAGCAGCCCGGCGCACCGCGACACCTCGCTGTTCCGCCGCGCGGTCGGGGTGGCCTTCACCGCCCTGCCCATCGCCCTGTTCGTGGCGGTGTGCTTCGGCTACTACTACACCGCGCTCAAGCTCACCGACCGCCTGATCTACACCCTCTATCTGCTGCTGTTCTGGCTGGTGATCGAGGCCGCGTTCGTGCGTGGCCTGTCGGTGGCGGCGCGGCGCCTGGCCTACCAGCGCGCCCTGAGCAAACGCCAGGCGGTCAAGGAAGGACTGGACGGCGAAGTACCGATCGAAGAGCCGACCCTGGACATCGAGCAGGTCAACCAGCAGTCCCTGCGCCTGATCCGCCTGGCCCTGCTGGGTGGTTTCATCGCCGGCTTGTACTGGGTGTGGGCAGACCTGATTTCGGTGTTCTCCTACCTCAACAACTTCACCCTCTACGAATACACCAGCGGCACTGGCGCCGCCGCCAGCATGGTGCCGATCAGCCTCGGCGACCTGCTGGGGGCGCTGGTGATCGTCGGCATCACCTTCGCCCTGGCCGGCAACTTGCCGGGCCTGCTCGAAGTGCTGGTGCTGTCGCGGCTGAACCTGGCCCAGGGCAGCGCCTACGCCACCACCACGCTGCTGTCGTATATCATCGTCGGGGTCGGCATCGTCAGTACCCTGTCGACCCTCGGGGTCAGCTGGGACAAGCTGCAATGGCTGGTGGCAGCGCTGTCGGTGGGCCTGGGCTTCGGCATGCAGGAGATCTTCGCCAACTTCATCTCCGGCATCATGATCCTCTTCGAGCGCCCGGTACGGATCGGCGACACCATCACCATCGGCAACCTGTCCGGCACGGTGAGCAAGATCCGCATCCGCGCCACCACCATTACCGACTTCGACCGCAAGGACATCATCGTCCCCAACAAGACCTTCATCACCGGCCAGCTGATCAACTGGTCGCTGACCGACACGGTCACCAGGGTGACACTGAAACTGGGCATCGACTACGGCTCGGACCTGGACCTGGTGCGCGATATCCTGCTCAAGGGCGCCCACGAGAACCCACGGGTGCTCAAGGACCCGGAGCCGATCGTGTACTTCCTCAACTTCGGCGAGAGTTCGCTGGACCATGAACTGCGCATGCATGTGCGCGACCTGGGCGACCGCAACCCGACGCTGGATGAGCTCAACCGCTACATCAATCGCGAATTCAAGGCGCACGACATCAAGATCTCGGTACGCCAGGTGGAGGTGTTCGTGATGGATACCAAAGGCGGCAAGCAGCAGTTGATTCCGATGGAAAATCCAAAGACGGATGGCACCGCGCCCAGTTGAGTGGACGCCAAGCGCCGCGCCCTTGAAAATGATGCACAGGATTCATGATCGCATCGCGGGGCAAGCCCGTGAAAGCCCTCGATCAACTCGTCTTCGACAACCGCTTCGCCCAGCTCGGCGACGCCTTCTCCACCCAGGTCCTGCCCGAGCCGATTGCCGAGCCGCGCCTGGTCGTCGCCAGCACATCGGCCATGGCCCTGCTCGACCTCGACCCGGCCCAGGCCGAACTGCCGGTGTTCGCCGAGCTGTTCGGCGGCCACAAGCTGTGGGAGGAGGCCGACCCGCGGGCGATGGTCTATTCCGGCCACCAGTTCGGCTCGTACAACCCGCGCCTGGGCGATGGCCGCGGCCTGCTGCTGGGCGAAGTACGCAACGACGCCGGCGAGCACTGGGACCTGCACCTCAAGGGCGCCGGCCAGACCCCCTACTCGCGCATGGGCGACGGCCGCGCGGTGCTGCGCTCGTCGATCCGTGAATTCCTCGCTTCCGAAGCCCTGCACGCCCTGGGCATCCCCAGCAGCCGCGCACTGTGCGTGATCGGCTCGAGCACCCCGGTGTGGCGTGAAACCCGCGAAAGTGCCGCCATGCTCCTGCGCCTGGCCCAGAGCCACGTGCGCTTCGGCCACTTCGAATACTTCTACTACACCAAGCAGCCCGAGCAGCAGCGGGTGCTGATCGACCATGTACTGGAGCAGCACTACCCCGAATGCCGCGACGCCGAGCAGCCCTACCTGGCCATGTTCCGCACCATCGTCGAGCGCAACGCCGAGCTGATCGCCCGCTGGCAGGCCTATGGCTTCTGCCATGGGGTGATGAACACCGACAACATGTCGATCCTCGGCATCACCTTCGACTTCGGCCCTTACGCCTTCCTCGACGACTTCGACGCCAACTTCATCTGCAACCACTCCGACGACCGTGGCCGCTACAGCTACGCCAACCAGGTACCGATTGCCCACTGGAACCTCAGCGCCCTGGCCCAGGCCCTGACCACGGTGATCGAGGTCGAGCCGCTCAAGGAAGTGCTGGCGCTGTTCCTGCCGCTGTACCAGGCCCATTACCTCGACCTGATGCGCCGCCGCCTGGGCCTGACCACGGCCGAAGATGACGACATGGCGCTGGTCGAACGCCTGCTGCAGCGCATGCAGAGCGGTGGCGTGGACTACACGTTGTTCTTCCGCAAGCTCGGCGAGCGGCCAGTGGCCGAAGCGCTGCAGGTGGTGCGCGACGACTTCATCGACCTGGCCGGTTTCGATGCCTGGGGCGCCGAGTACCTGGCGCGCTGCCAGCGCGAGCCGGGTAACGCCGAGGGGCGGCGTGAGCGGATGCATGCGGTCAATCCGCTGTATGTGCTGCGCAATTACCTGGCGCAGAGGGCCATCGAAGCGGCTGAGGCGGGTGACTACAGTGAGGTGCGGCGGCTGCATCAGGTGTTGAGCACGCCGTTCGAGGAACAGGCCGGAATGCAGGCTTATGCCGAGCGCCCACCAGAGTGGGGCAAGCACCTGGAGATCAGCTGTTCTTCCTGAACATCTCCCCATTTTGAAAGATGACCCGTGGGAGCGGGCTTGCCCCGCGATAGCGTCAGCCGCTGCAACAACACTGCCTGATCTGACGTCATCGCGGGGCAGGCCCGCTCCCACAATGCCCCTTTGGAGCTATTCATGACTGCACCCCTGGTTATCCCCTGCCCCCACTGCAACGGCCTCAACCGCATACCCGCCGACCGCCTGGGCGACAGCCCGAAATGCGGCCGCTGCAAACAGGAGGTGCTGTTGAGCACCCCGTTCGAGCTGAGCGAAAGCAATTACGCCGCCCAGATCAAGGGCGACCTGCCGCTGCTGCTGGATGTCTGGGCCGACTGGTGTGGGCCGTGCAAGAGCTTCGCCCCTACCTTCGAACAGGCCGCCCGCCAGCTGGCTGGCCGTTGCCGCCTGGCAAAGCTGGACAGCGAAGCCAACCGCAACCTTGCCGGGCAATTGGGCATTCGCTCGATCCCCAGTCTGATTCTGTTCAGGAATGGGCGCGAAGTGGCGCGCCAGGCGGGGGCGTTTCCGTTGCAGTCGTTGCTGGAATGGTTGCGCGGGCAGGGGGTTTGAGGGGATTGCGTCAGGGCTGACAGGGGTTCGCCGATAGATATGCAGCGCTCTTGAGATCGAGCGCCGCCCGCGCGGCGCATCGCGGGACAAGCCCGCTCCCACATCTGTTTCGGGCCAATGAGTCCTGTGCAAGTACCGCTGCCGCCTTGGTGCATGCCTTGAGTCATGTGGAGCAGCATCAGCGACCACGCCAAAACCGCGTCGTACCAACAAGGCGGACCAGGTAATGGCACAGGAAAAACTGGCCCGAAACAAATGTGGGAGCGGGCTTGTCCCGCGATGCGCCGCGCGGGCGGCGCTCGATCTCATAGGCGCTGAAGAGCTTTCGGCGAACCCCTGAAAGCCTTCACGCACTCCGCTCCAACAGATCATGCAACTCAACAAACTGCTGAGTCAGCTTATGCCGTGGCTCCAGGTGGATCAGCGGCAAGCTGGCATGGTGAGACTCACGCATCTTCACCGAGCTGCTCAAATACACCGGCAGCACCGGCAGCCCCTCGGCCAGCAGTTCGTCGAGCATCTGCTGCGGCAGGCTGGCGCGTGACTGGAACTGGTTGACCACGATGCCTTCGACCACCAGCTCGTCGTTGTGGTCTTCCTTCAAATCGTCGATCTCAGCCAGCAGGCCGTACAGGGCCTGGCGCGAGAAGCTGTCGCAGTCAAAGGGGATCAATACGCGATCAGCGGCGATCAACGCGGAAACCGCGTAAAAATTGAGCGCTGGCGGGGTATCGATGTAGATCCGCTCGTAGTCTTCGTCCAGCTCTTCGAGCAGTTTGCGCAGCTTGTTGATCTTGTGCTTGGCCTCGAGCTTGGGCTGCAGATCGGCCAGCTCTGCCGTGGCAGTGACCACATGCAGGTTGTCGAACGGTGTTTCGTAGATATCGACCTTGTTCTTCTTGGCGAACGGGCCGCTGGACAACGACTGCTTGAAGAAGTCGGCGATGCCCATGGGGATGTCGTCGCCGGTCAGGCCGGTCAGGTACTGGGTCGAGTTGGCCTGGGCATCCAGGTCGATCAGCAGGGTCCGGTAGCCTTCGCTGGCACTCACGGCCGCGAGATTGCAGGCAATGCTCGATTTGCCCACGCCACCTTTCTGATTGAACACCACGCGCCGCATGTCAGACCTCCGTGTATCAACGAATGCCCGAGTATGTGGCGACACTGCGCCATTGGCCAGCGTTGTTCGCTCAAGTGGACGGCAGGCAGCCCGACAATCAGCGCGTAACCGACTGTCGGAAACTGTGCAGCCATGCAAGAGGACATGACGCATATGCGTGTGGATGTTGTCCGATAGCCATCATGTGGATTGATACAGGTCCCGTGCACCGGGATAATGCGCGCCACCTTCCCGTGCGCCAAGCCCGCACGGCGCGTGCTCCGAGTCATTCCCACGGACAGGAACTCCCTCAGGGCGGAAACGTCACACTCATCATGATCACCTTCGACATCAGCCAATGGCGTGCCTGGGCCCCAGGCCTGCAGAGCGCTGCCGACTGGCAGGCCTGGGCGGACGGCGCCGAACCCGAGCCCTGTGCCGAGCAGGCGCCGGACGTGGCGTTCCTGCCGGCGTTGCAGCGCCGCCGCCTGAGCCATATGGCGCGCATGGCCTTTGCCGTCGGCTGGCCCCTGGCCGAAGGTCACGCCAACCTGCCGCTGGTGTTCGTCTCGCGGCATGGTGAAACCCCACGCACCTTCTCGATCCTCAGCGAACTGGCCAGCCAGCAGCCCTTGTCGCCGACCCAGTTCAGCCTGTCGGTGCACAACGCGATGATCGGCCTGTGGTCGATCATGCGCGGGCAAACCTGCGAGATGACCGCCCTGGCCGCCGCCGGCGACGGCTTCGAGCAAGGCGCCGTGGAAGCCGCCGCGCTGCTCGCCGAAGGCGCACCGGCGGTGCTGCTGATCGTCACCGAAGAACAACCCCCGGCCGCCTACGCGCCCTGCATCAGCGATGTGCCGTTCGCCTACGCCGTGGCGCTGCTGCTCACCCCCGGCCAGCAATGGCAGTTGTCCCTCGGGCCGGCACACACGGCGCCAGCCGCCGAGCTGCCCCATGCCCTGGCCTGGCTACGCGCCTCGCTCAACGGCCAGAACGCCTTTTCCCACACCTGGAGCCGTCGCACATGGAACTGGCAACGTCAGCCATGAACCGCCCCCGCGACGCCTACCTGTGGCGCCTGGCGGCCACCGCCCTGAGCTTCCTGCTGTTCGGCCTGGGCGGGCTGTGCCTGCGCCTGCTGGTGTTCCCGCTGCTGGCCTGCCTGCCGGGCAATGGCGAACAGCATCGCCAACGCGCCCGGCGCACCATCGGCTGGCTGTTCTGGCGGTTCATCCTGATCATGCGCGGCCTCGGTGTGCTCACCTTCGAGATCAGCGGCGCCGAACGCCTGGGCCGGCGCGGGCAGATGATCATCGCCAACCACCCTTCATTGATCGACGTGGTGTTCCTGCTCGGGCAGGTGCGCGACGCCAACTGCGTGGTCAAGCACAGCCTGTTCGGCAACCCCTTCACCCGTGGGCCGGTGCGCGAGGCGCAGTACATCGGCAACGACGGCAGCCTGGACATGCTCGACAGCGCCGCCGCCTCGCTGCAGCAGGGCCAGCCGCTGGTGATCTTCCCCGAAGGCACCCGCACCCCGCCCGGCCAGGCCCCGGCCTTCCATCGTGGCGCCGCCGCGATCGCCCTGCGCGGTGCGAAAATCATCACACCGGTGATCATCCAGGTCAGCCCCACCACCCTGACCAAGCACGAGCCCTGGTACCGCATCCCCCGGCGGCGCGTGCACTTCAGCCTGCGCGTCGGCGCCGACATCGACCCCCAGGCCTTCGCCAGCCTTGGCCCACCGCCCCTGGCGTCGCGCAAACTCAATGATTACCTGCACCAGTACTACAACAAGGAGCTCGCCACCGATGAGCGATGCACAACACGACCTGAACCGTGACATCAAGCAACTGATCATCGACGCCCTGGGCCTGGAAGACATCAGCGTGCAGGACATCGACGACGCGCAGACACTGTTCGGCGAAGGCCTGGGCCTGGACTCGGTGGACGCCCTCGAACTGGGCCTGGCGATCCAGAAGCGCTACGGCATCAAGATCGACGCCGATGCCAAGGACACCCGCAGCCATTTCACCAACGTCGCCACCCTCGCGGCGTTCATCACCGCCCGCCAGGCCGCCTGAGACCGCACCATGCAAACCCGCGAAGACATCTTCAACACCCTCCGTGACGCCCTGGTCGAGCTGTTCGAGCTCGAGCCCGAACGCATCAGCCTGCAATCGCACCTGTACCAGGACCTGGAAATCGACAGCATCGACGCCATCGACCTGCTCGACCACATCAAGCGCAAGACCGGCAAGAAGATCAGCGCCGAGGACTTCAAGTCGGTACGCACCGTCAACGATGTGGTCGAAGCGGTTCATCGCCTGGTAAACAGCGCGGCATGAAACGCCTGGTCGGCCTTGGCCTGCTGCTGGCCGGCGTGCTGTATCCGTTTGCCGTGCACTACGGCCTGGGCCACTTCGCCCCGTGGCAGTTCGCCTTGCTGCTCGGCGGCCTGTGGCTGGCCCGCGCACTGAGTGCCCCACAACGCCCCGGCGGCCTGTGGATGGCACTGGCGGCACTGGGTTTCTGCGCGCTGCTGGCGCTGTCCGACAGCGCGCAACTGCTGCGCTGGTACCCGGTGCTGATCAGCAGCTTCATGCTCGGCCTGTTCGGCACCAGCCTGATGCAGGGCATGCCCATGGCCGAGCGCCTGGCGCGGCTGCGCGAACCCGAACTGCCACCGGCAGCGGTGCGCTACACACGGCGAGTGACCCAGGCCTGGTGCCTGTTCTTCCTGGTCAACGGCCTGATCGCCGCCGGCCTGACCCTGTGGGCGCCGCTGGCCTGGTGGACCCTGTACAACGGCCTGATCGCCTACGCCGCGATGGGCCTGCTGTTCGCCGTGGAATGGCTGATACGTCAACGTGTGCGAGGACGCTCATGAACTGGATCAACCTCGAACACCTGTTGCGCCCGCTGGCCACTGTACGCCCGGTGACCGAGGCGCCGGCCCTGGACCATGCCGCGCTGTGCCGCCAAGCCCTGCGCCTGGCCGGCGGCCTGCAAGCCCGCGGCGTACGCCGCCTGGCGGTGCATGTGGACGACGCCGCGACGCTGGCCATCGCCCTGCTCGGCGCCTGGCGCGCCGGGGCGCAGGTGCTGCTGACCGCCGACCTGCAAGCGCAGACCCGCGCCCGCTGGCAGGCCCAGGTCGACCTATGGCTCAGCGACCAGCCGGGCGACCCACAGCTCGAAGACCTGCTGGGCGAACCACTGGCCAGCGCCGACCTCGACCCCGACCAGTGCCGCATCAGCCTGTGCACCTCGGGCTCCAGCGGCGAGCCCAAGCGCATCGACAAATGCCTGCGCCAACTGGGCAACGAAGTCATCGCCCTGGAGCAGTTGTGGGGCCCATCGTTGGGCGATGCGCACATCCTCGGCAGCGTCGCCACCCAGCACATCTACGGCCTGCTGTTCCGTGTGCTGTGGCCGCTGTGCGCCGGGCGCGGCTTCGCCCGCAGTGCCCAGCCGTTCCCCGAAGACCTGCAACGCGCCAGCCGCGAACACCCGGCGTTCGCCTGGGTGGCCAGCCCGGCGCTGCTCAAGCGCATGGGCGACAACCTCGACTGGCCCGGGCTGAGCGCGGTGCGGCGGGTATTTTCCTCCGGCGGCGAACTGCCCGCCGAAGCCGCCGAACGCCTGCACCAGCGCCTCGGCCAGTGGCCGACGGAAATCCTCGGCAGCTCCGAAACCGGCGGCATCGCCTGGCGCCAGGGTGAAGCCCTGTGGCAGCCGTTCGCCGACGTGGTACTCAGCCAGGATGCCGACGGCGCCCTGCGCATCGCCTCGCCCTACCTGCCCGTCGGCCACGTCGAGCAAAGCGCCGATGCCGCCGAGTTCGCCAGCGACGGGCGCTTCCGCCTGCTCGGCCGCCTCGACCGCACCGTCAAGCTGGAAGAAAAACGCATCTCCCTGCCCATGCTCGAACAGGCCCTGTGCGCCCACGCCTGGGTCGCCGAGGCGCGCCTGGGGGTGATCGAAGAAGGCCGCGCCTTCCTCGGTGCCCTGCTGGTGCCAAGCGCCGAAGGCCTGCATGCGCTGCGCAACCAGGGGCGCCGCGCACTGCTGGAGGGTCTGCGTGCGCACCTGGCCGAACACTGCGAGGCCATCGCCCTGCCCCGGCGCTGGCGCCTGCTGCGCCAGCTGCCGTGCAACGCCCAGGGCAAGCTGCCCCAGGCCGAGGTCACGGCGTTGCTGCTGGCCGCTCGCAGCCAGGCCCCCGAGGTGCTGGCACAGGCCCGTGAAGACAACCAGCTGCAACTGCGCCTGGCCGTGCCACTGGACTTGCCCTGCTTCACCGGCCATTTCCCGCAGACCCCGGTATTGCCCGGCGTGGTCCAGCTCGACTGGGCCATCGCCCTCGCTGCGCCGCTGCTGGCCGCCAACCTGCGCTTCGCCGGCATGGAAGTGCTCAAGTTCCAGCAACTGGTGCGCCCCGGCGACGCGCTGCAGCTGGACCTGCGCTTCGAGCCGGAGCGCGGCAAGCTGTACTTCAGCTACACCCGCGCCGGCCAAGCCTGCGCCAGCGGCCGCATCCTGCTGGAGGCCGCCAGTGCATAAACCCTGCGCGGTGATCCCGGTGTACAACCACGAACAGGCCGTGCCCAAGGTGGTCGACGACCTGCTGCGCGCCGGCCTGCCCTGTGTGCTGGTGGATGACGCCAGCCATGCCCCGTGCGCCGAGGTGCTGCGCCAGCTGGCCAAGCGCGCGGACGTGCACCTGGTGCAACTGGCGGTCAACCAGGGCAAGGGCGGCGCGGTGATGGCCGGCCTGCGCGAGGCCGCGCGGCTGGGCTTCAGCCACGCCCTGCAGGTGGACGCCGACGGCCAGCACGACCTGGCCGATGTCGGCCATTTCCTGGCCCAGTCGCAGGTTTATCCACAGGCGCTGGTGTGCGGTTATCCCCAGTACGACGACAGCGTGCCCAAGGGCCGCCTGTATGCCCGCTACCTCACCCACGTGTGGGTGTGGATCAACAGCCTGTCACTGGCCATCCCCGACTCCATGTGCGGTTTTCGCGTCTACCCGCTGCCGCCCACCCTGGCGCTGATCGACAGCGTCAAGCTGGGCCGGCGCATGGACTTCGACCCCGAGATCCTGGTGCGCCTGGCCTGGCGCAACCAGCCGATGCGCTGGCTGCCGACCCGGGTGCACTACCCGCAGGACGGCCTGTCGCACTTTCGCCTGGTGCACGACAACGCGCTGATCTCGAAAATGCACGCCAAGCTGTTCTTCGGCATGCTCCTGCGCAGCCCACTGATTCTCTGGCGGCGGTGGCGGCGATGAGCGAGCAGCACTGGGCCGCGCAACGCGAGCGCGGCAGCTTTCGGCTGATGCAACTGACCGCGCTGCTGGCACGCCTGCTCGGGCGCCGGCTGCTCAGCCCGCTGATCCATGTGATCGTCGCCTACTTCTTCCTGTTTGGCCGGCGCGCCCGGCGCAGCGCCTGGCAGTACCAGCAGCGCCTGCACCGGTACAGCGCCGGGCAGACGCCAGCGCCCAGCCAGTGGCAGGTGTTTCGCCAGTTCATGGCCTTCGCCGACGCCCTGCTGGACAAGCTCGACGTGTGGAACGGCCGCCTGCGCCTTGAAGACATCGATATCGTCGACCCGGCCGGATTGCGCGGGCAACTGCGCGGCAAGCGCGGGCAACTGCTGGTGGGCGCCCACCTGGGCAACCTGGAGGTATGCCGGGCGTTGGCCGAACTGGGCGAGCAGGTGACCATGAACGTGCTGGTGCACACCCGCCATGCCGAACAGTTCAACCGCCTGCTCGGCGAGGCCGGGGCCACCCACCTGCGGCTGATCCAGGTCAGCGAGCTGGACCCGGCGATCATGCTGCAGCTCTCGCAACGCCTGGAGCGCGGCGAGTGGCTGGCGATTGCCGGCGACCGCGTGCCGCTGCATGGCGCGCGCACCGCCACCGTGGACTTTCTCGGCCAGCCGGCCGCGTTCCCGCAAGGCCCGTGGCTGCTGGCCGGGCTGCTCGGTTGCCCGGTCAACCTGCTGTTCTGCCTCAAGCTCGACGGCCGCTATCAAATCACCCTGGAACCTTTCGCCGAACAGCTGCAATGGCGGCGTGCCGAGCGTGACCAGGTGATCCAGCAATGGACGGCCCGCTACGCCGAGCGCCTGGCCCATTACTGCCGCCAGGCGCCCCTGCAGTGGTTCAATTTCTACCCTTTCTGGAAGAGCGATGACGATGCAACCCCATGAGCCTGTCACCTTCGGCGAAGCGCCGCTGGCCATCGAGGACGTGCTGGCAGTGGCCGAGCGCCGTGCCGCCAGCCGCCTGCAGGACGACGCCGAGTACCGCGAACGCATCGCCCGTGGCGCGCGCTTTCTCGACACCCTGCTCGACCAGGAAGGGGTGATCTACGGGGTCACCACCGGTTACGGCGACTCCTGCGTGGTGGCCGTGCCGCTGGAGCATGTCGAAAGCCTGCCGCGTCACCTGTACACCTTCCACGGCTGCGGCCTGGGCCGCCTGCTCGATGCACCGAGCACCCGCGCGGTGCTGGCGGCGCGCCTGCGCTCGCTGAGCCACGGCGTGTCGGGGGTGCGCATGGAGCTGCTGGAGCGCCTGCAACTGTTCCTCGAACACGACATCCTGCCGCTGATTCCCGAAGAGGGCTCGGTGGGCGCCAGCGGCGACCTGACGCCGCTGTCCTACGTGGCCGCCACCCTCTCCGGCGAGCGCGAGGTGCTGTACCGGGGCGAGCGCCGCAGCAGTGCCGAGGTGCACCGCGAGCTGGGCTGGCAGCCGCTGGTGCTGCGACCCAAGGAAGCGCTGGCACTGATGAACGGCACCGCGGTGATGACCGGCCTGGCCTGCCTGGCCTTCGCCCGCGCCGACTACCTGCTGCAACTGGCCACGCGCATCACCGCGCTCAACGTGATCGCCCTGCAGGGCAACCCGGAGCACTTCGACGAACGCCTGTTCGCCGCCAAGCCGCACCCGGGCCAGACCCAGGTGGCCGCCTGGCTGCGCCAGGACCTGGCCATCGACGCGCCGCTGCCGTCGCTGCACCGCCTGCAGGACCGCTACTCGCTGCGCTGCGCGCCCCATGTGCTCGGCGTGCTGGCCGACAGCCTGGGCTGGCTGCGCGGTTTCATCGAAACCGAGCTGAACAGCGCCAACGACAACCCGATCATCGACGGCGACGCCGAGCGCGTGCTGCACGGCGGGCACTTCTACGGCGGGCATATCGCCTTCGCCATGGACAGCCTGAAAACCCTGGTGGCCAACGTCGCCGACCTGCTCGACCGCCAGCTCGCACTGCTGGTGGACGTGCGCTACAACCACGGCCTGCCAAGCAACCTGTCCGGCGCCGAGGCCGAGCGGGCCATGCTCAACCACGGTTTCAAGGCCGTGCAGATCGGCGCCAGCGCCTGGACCGCCGAAGCCCTCAAGCAGACCATGCCGGCCAGCGTGTTCTCGCGCTCCACCGAATGCCACAACCAGGACAAGGTGAGCATGGGCACCATTGCCGCCCGCGACGCCCTGCGGGTGCTGGAGCTGACCGAGCAGGTCGCCGCCGCCACCTTGCTGGCGGCCAACCAGGGCGTCTGGCTGCGTGCCCGTCAGGCCGACGCCCGGCCGTTGCCGCCAGCGCTCGAACAGATGCACCAGCTGCTGCTGGCCGACTTCGCCCCGGTCATCGAGGATCGCGCCCTGGAACACGACCTGCGCCTGTGCCTGACCCGTATCGGCCAGCGCCACTGGAGGCTGCATGCGTAACCCCGGGGTGTTTCACGTCGACAGCGAAATCGTCGTGCCGTTCTTCGACGTGGACAGCATGCACATCGTCTGGCACGGGCATTACGTCAAGTACCTGGAAGTCGCCCGCTGCGCCTTGCTCGAGCGCCTGCAGCACGATTACCGAGGCATGCAGGCCTCCGGTTACCACTGGCCGGTAATCGACCTGCAGCTGCGCTACATCCGCGGTGCCACCTTCGGCCAGCGGCTGAGCGTACGTGCCAGCCTGGTGGAGTGGGAGAACCGCTTGAAGATCCATTACCTGATCAGCGATGCCGAAACCGGCGAGCGCATGACCCGTGCCAGCACCGTGCAGGTAGCCGTGCATATCGACAGCGGCGAGATGCAACTGGCCTCGCCACAGGTGATGCTCGATGCGGTTGCCAAGGTGTTGCCATGAGTCGCCCTTTCTTGAGCCTGCGCAGGCTGTTGTGGGAGCGGCCTTGTGCCGCGAAAGGGTCGCGCAGCGGCCCCAGGTTTTCGGCAGTGATGCACAGATTGCTGGGGCCGCTCTGCGGCCCTTTCGCGGCACAAAGCCGCTCCCCCAAAAGCACAGCCCGCGTGCTGGCTGCATTTGCATTGCTGCTCGCCAGCCCCCTGACCCTGGCCTTCAGCCTCGACGACCTGCAAAAGCAGCTCAGCCAGCCCGCCGTGGTCAAGGGCCCGTTCATCCAGGAAAAGCACCTGCGCGCCCTGCCCCAACCGCTGCTGAGCAAAGGCCGCTTCGTCCTCGCCCGTGACCACGGCCTGCTGTGGCTGCTGGACACCCCGCTGCGCCAGGATTACCGCATCGACGCCCAAGGCATCGCCCGGCGCGACCCGAACGGCTGGCAAACCCTGCCCAGCCGCAGCGCCGGGGCCGAGCAGAACCGCCTGTTCTTCGCCGTGCTGCAGGGCGACAGCAGTGGCCTGCAACGTGATTTCGAACTGGCCCTGTCCGGCGACGCCGGGCACTGGCAACTGCGCCTGACGCCGCGTTCGCTACTGCTCAAGCAGGTGTTCACGCGCATCGACATCGCCGGCGGGCAGTACGTGGAGCGCATCGAGCTGAGCGAAACCCAGGGCGACAGCACCGTGCTGCGCATGCCGGCCAGCACGGCGGCAGCGGCCTTGAGCGACACGGAGCGCAGCGATTTTGCCGACTGAACGCCTGCTGCCGCGCCTGTTCCTCGGGCTGTTACTGGTGATGCTGGCCATTGCCGGCTGGCAGTGGCACCGCGGTGCGCCGCTGTCGGCCGACTTGATGACCCTGGTGCCCGGCGCCACCCAGGACCCGCAGGTCTTGCGGGCCGAGCAGCGCATGCAGGAGCCGCTCAACCGCGAAATGCTGGTGCTGGTCGGCCACCCCGAGCGTGAACAGGCACTGGCGCTGGCCGAGCGCCTGGCCACGCGCTGGCAAGGCAGTGGCCTGTTCGAAAAGGTCCAGTGGAGCCTGCAGACCGACCTGTCGGCGTTGCGCGCACAACTGCTGCAAGGCCGCCTGGCGCTGCTCTCGGCGAACGACCGCGAACAATTGATCACCCAGCCGCAGGCCTTCATCGAACAGCGCGTGCAAAGCCTGTTCGACCCCTTCGCCGGTTTCAGCCTGGTGCCCAGCCAGGACGACTGGCTGGGCCTGACCGGGCGCATCCAGAACAGCCAGCCGATGCCGGTCAACGTGCACCTGGACACCGCCAGCGGTGCGCTGATCGCCGAGGCCGACGGCCAGCAGTGGGTGCTGCTGCGGGCCCGCACCCAGGGCAACGCCTTCGACATGCACCTGCCGTTGCAGGTGGCCGAGCTGCTCGCCGCCAGCCGCCTCGACGCCGACCAGCACGGCGCCCGGCTGCTGGCGGCCAGCGGCCTGCTGTACGCCGCCGCCGGCCAGCAGCAGGCCAGCCGCGAGATCACCTGGGTCGGCGGTGGCGCCACGCTGGGCATCCTGCTGCTGTTGCTGTTGGCCTTCCGCCGCTGGCGCGTGCTGCTGGCCTTCGTGCCGGTGCTGGTGGGCATGCTGTTCGGCGCGGTGGTGTGCGTGGCGCTGTTCGGGCAGATGCACGTGATGACCCTGGTGCTGGGTTCGAGCCTGATCGGCGTGGCGGTGGACTACCCGCTGCACTACCTGTCCAAGAGCTGGAGCCTCAAGCCCTGGCACAGCTGGCCGGCCCTGCGCCTGACCCTGCCGGGGCTGAGCCTGAGCCTGGCGACCAGCGCCATCGGCTACCTGGCCCTGGCGTTCACGCCGTTCCCGGCGCTGACCCAGATCGCCGCGTTTTCCGCCGCCGGGCTGCTGGGCGCCTACCTCAGCGCAGTGTGCCTGCTGCCCGCGCTGCTTGCCGGCGTCGAGTTGCGCCCGGCGCAGTGGCCGCTGCGCATCGCGCAAACCCTGACCACGCTGCGTGAACGCCTGCTGGCCAAGGTGCCGAGCGGGGTGCTGCTGATCCTCGTGCTGCTGTTCTGCGCCGCCGGCCTGTGGCGCCTGGACAGCCGCAACGACATCCGCCAGTGGGTCGGCAGCCCGCCGCAGTTGCTGCAAGAGGCCCAGGCCGTGGCGCGCATCACCGGCTACCAGCCCACCAGCCAGTTCTACCTGGTGCGCGGCAACGACCCGCAGCAACTGCTCGAACGCCTGCAGGCGCTGAGCGGCAAGCTGGGCGAACTGGTCGAGCTGGGCAAGCTCAAGGGCTACATGAGCCTCAGCCAGCTGGTCGCCAGCCCTGCGCAACAGGCCCGGCTGCAACAGGCCCTCGGCCAGTTGCCGGCCCATTGGCAACCCTTGCTGGCACTGGGCGTGCCCGAGGCCGCGCTGACAGGCGAGCTGCAGCACCTGCAACAGCTGGCGCCGCAAAGCATCGACGCAGTGCTGGCCGGCCCGCTGGGCGAAGCCTGGCGGCCCTTGTGGCTGGGCCCGGACGGCGACGGCGTGGCCGCCATCGTCAGCCTGCAAGGCCTGGGCGACACCGCCTTGCTGCGCCTGCAGACCGATGACCTGCCCGGCGTGCAACTGGTCGATCGCCTCGGCGAGCTGAACCAGCTGTTCGCCGCCACCCAGCTCAGCGCCGCCGAACTCAAGCTGCTGTCGTGCCTGCTGATCGTGGTGCTGCTGGTGCTGCCGTTCGGCCTGCGCGGTGCCCTGCGCATCGTCGCCCTGCCGCTGCTGGCGGCGCTGTGCAGCCTGGCCAGCCTCGGCTGGCTGGGCCAGCCACTGACCCTGTTCAGCCTGTTCGGCCTGCTGCTGGTGACGGCCATCAGCGTCGACTACGCCATCCTCATGCACGAGCGCATCGGCGGCGCCGCCGTGAGCCTGCTGGGCACCCTGCTGGCGGCGGTGACCACCTGGCTGTCCTTCGGCCTGCTGGCGTTGTCGAGCACCCCGGCAGTCAGCAACTTCGGCCTGGCGGTAAGCCTGGGCCTGGCTTTCAGTTTCCTGCTGGCCCCCTGGGCCGCCACCCGCGAAGGAGCGCATCCACCGCCATGAACAGCAGCACGCCCAAGGCTTTTTTCAGCGACACCTATGTCGAGGAAACCCGTTTCGGCTTCTGGTTCCTGCGCAGCCACACCTGGCAGCACCATGTGCTGCGGGTGGCGATCAACGACCTGCGCCGGCTGTTCGACGGCAACCCGCCGGCCGCGCCGGTGCTGCTGGATGTCGGCTGCGGCCAGGGCAAGTCGTTCCGTCACCTGCACCAGGTGTTCGCCCCTTCGCGCCTGCTGGGCACCGACGCCGACCCGCACAGCCTGGCGCTCAGCGCCGCCGAGGCCGAACGCCTGGGCATCACGGTGGAACTGCATGGCAGCGACTGCGCCGCGCTGCCCTACGCCGACGCCAGTGTCGATATCCTGTTCTGCCACCAGACCTTCCACCACCTGGTGGAGCAGGAAAAAGCCTTGGCCCAATTCCATCGGGTGCTCAAGCCGGGCGGCTACCTGCTGTTCGCCGAGTCCACCGAGGCGTATATCGATACCTGGGTGATCCGCTGGCTGTTCCGCCACCCGATGCACGTGCAGAAGAGCGCCGAGGGCTATCTGCAGATGCTCAGCGCCCAAGGCTTCGAGTTTGCGCCACGGCATGTCTCGTACCCGTATCTGTGGTGGAGCCGCGCCAAGGACTTCGGCCTGCTCGAACGCTTCGGGCTGCGTAACCCGCCGCCGGTCGGGCAACGCGAAGAGACCTTGCTCAACGTGGTCGCGCGCAAAGCGCTGGAGACCCCATGAAAGCCTTGCTGGCCATGCTCTGCTGCCTGCTGCTCGGCGCCTGCGCCGCGCGGCCGCCCTTGCCTGAGCAAGCGCCCGCGCTGGAACTGCCACGCCAGTTGCACGTCGAACGGGAGCAGGCCGGGCAACGCCAGGACTGGCTGCTGGTGATCCAGCGCGAAGACACCCGCCTGCGCTGGTCACTGCTGGATCTGCTGGGCATCCCCCAGGCCCGCCAGTTACTCGATGGCCAGCAGTGGCAGGCCGACGGGCTGCTGCCGCCGAACCCGGCGGCGCGCGAACTGTTCGCCGCCGTGCTGTTCGCCCTGACCCCGGCGCAGCAACTGCCACAGGCTTACCCCCAGGCCCACCAGCAGGATGACCGTCGCTGGCTCGGCGAGCGCTGGCAGGTGCGCTACCAGGGCGCCGATACCTTTACCTTGAACCTGGGCCAAGGGCTGCGTTATCACGTCAGCCCCTTGCCCGACGAGAACACCCCATGAGCGCCTATCTCAATGCCCTGGGCCTGGTCTGTGCCCTCGGCCACGGCCAGGCCGACATCGCCCGCCGGCTGTTTGCCGGCGACTGTTCGGGCATGCTGGCGCAAGCGGGCTGGGTGCCCGAGCGCAGCCTGCCGGTGGGCGCCGTCACCACCCCGCTGCCCGAGCTGCCGCTGCCCGAGCACCACAGCCGCAACAACCAGCTGCTGTACAGCGCCGCGCTGCAGATCGAGCCGGCCATCCGTGAAGCGATCGATCGTCACGGCGCCCATCGGCTCGGCGTGGTGCTGGGCACCAGCACCTCGGGGATCGCCGAGGCCAGCGACGGCATCGCCCACTACCTGCGTGAGCAGCGCTTTCCCGAGGGCTACCAGTACGCCCAGCAAGAGCTCAGCGCCCCGGCCAACTTCCTCGCCGACTGGCTGCAACTGAGCGGCCCGGCCTATGTGATTTCCACCGCCTGCACCTCCAGCGCCCGGGCGCTGATGAGCGCGCGCCGCCTGCTCGACCTGGGGCTGTGCGACGCCGTGCTGTGCGGCGGCGTCGACAGCCTGTGCGGCCTGACCCTCAACGGTTTCAGTGCCCTGGAGGCGGTCAGCGACGCCCGCTGCAACCCGTTCTCGCGCAACCGCGCCGGGATCAACATCGGCGAAGGCGCGGCGTTGCTGCTGATGACCCGCGAGGCCAACCCACAAGGCCCGCGCATCGCCCTGCTGGGCGCCGGCGCCAGCTCCGACGCCCACCATATCTCGGCGCCGGAGCCCACCGGCAAAGGCGCCTTGCAGGCCATGGGCAAAGCCTTGGACAATGCCGGCCTTGCGCCCGCGCAGATCGGCTACCTGAACCTGCACGGCACCGCCACCGTGCACAACGACGCCATGGAAGCCCTGGCCGTGCACAGCCTGTTCGGCGCCGGCCTGCCCTGCTCGTCGAGCAAGCCCATGACCGGCCACACCCTGGGCGCCGCCGGCGCGCTGGAAGCGGCGTTCTGCTGGCTGGCCCTGAGCGGGCACAACCCGCAGGGCCTGCTGCCGCCACATGCCTGGGATGGCCAGCAGGACCCGGCATTGCCGGCCCTGGCGTTGGTCGATGGCAGCCAGCGGCTGACCGCGCAACACCCGCGGTACCTGATGAGCAACTCGTTCGCCTTTGGCGGCAACAATGTCAGCCTGATTCTCGGAGACGCCCCATGATCCCCTGGCCCCTGGCCGAGCTGCTGCCCCATGCCGGTGACATGATCCTCATCGAGCAGATCGACAGCTGCGACGACGAGCAGATCCACACCCGCACCACGGTGCGTCCAGGCGGCCTGTTCAACCGCGCCGACGGCAGCCTGCCGGCCTGGCTGGGCCTGGAGCTGATGGCCCAGAGCGTGGCCGCCTTCGCCGGCTGCCGCGCCCGTCGCCAAGGCCTGCCGGTGGAGCTGGGGTTTCTGCTGGGCACGCGCAAGTTCGAATGCGCCGTCGAGCACTTCCCCGTCGGCGCCGAACTGTTGATCCACGCGCAGCGCTCGCTGGAAGACGACAACGGCATGGGCGTGTTCGAATGCCACCTGCGCGGCCCCGGCATCCATGCCACGGCCCGCCTGAATGTGTACCGCCCGCCACAGCCCGACCGCTACCTGGCCGAAGCCGGCCCAGAGGAACCCCAGCATGACTGACAGCATTCTCGTTACCGGCTCCAGCCGTGGCATCGGTCGGGCCGTTGCCCTGCGCCTGGCGCAGGCCGGCTTCGACCTGGTGCTGCACTGCCGCAGCGGCCGTGCCGAGGCCGACGCCGTGGCCGCCGAAGTGCACGCACTCGGCCAACAGGCCCGGGTGCTGCAGTTCGACGTGGCCGACCGCGCCAGCTGCAAGGCGGTGCTGGAAGCCGATGTCGAAGCCCACGGCGCCTACTACGGCGTGGTGTGCAATGCCGGGCTGACCCGCGACGGCGCCTTCCCGGCGCTGAGCGACGACGACTGGGACCAGGTGATGCGCACCAACCTCGACGGTTTTTACAACGTCCTGCACCCGCTGACGATGCCGATGATCCGCCGCCGCGCGCCGGGGCGTATCGTCTGCATCACCTCGGTATCGGGGCTGATCGGCAACCGTGGCCAGGTCAACTACAGCGCCTCCAAGGCCGGCCTGATCGGTGCCGCGAAGGCCCTGGCGATCGAGCTGGGCAAGCGCCGCATCACGGTCAACTGCGTGGCCCCCGGCCTGATCGACACGGCCATGCTCGACGAAAACGTGCCGGTCGATGAACTGCTGAAGATGATCCCGGCCGGGCGCATGGGCACCCCGGAAGAAGTGGCCGGCGCGGTGAATTTCCTGATGTCGCCCGAGGCGGCCTACATCACCCGCCAGGTGCTGGCGGTCAACGGAGGGCTGTGCTGATGCGCCGCGTCGTGGTCACCGGCATGGCCGGCATTACCGCCCTGGGCAACGACTGGGCCAGCATCGCCGCGCATTTCGCCGCCGGGCGCAGCGGCATTCGGCGCATGGACGAATGGGACCGCTACAGCGAACTCAACACCCGCCTGGCTGGGCCCATCGACGACTTCCAGGTGCCCGCGCACTGGACCCGCAAGCAATTGCGCAGCATGGGCCGGGTATCGCGCCTGGCGGTGGCCGCCGCCGAGCGGGCACTGGCCGACGCCGGGCTGCTCGACGACCCGAGCATCCGTGATGGGCGCATGGGCGTAGCCTGCGGTTCGTCCACCGGCAGCACCGACGAGATCAAGACCTTCGGCAACATGCTGCTCAACTCCACCTCGGAAGGCCTCAACGCCAACTCCTACGTGCGCATGATGCCGCACACCACAGCGGCCAACATCAGCATCTACTTCGGCCTGACCGGGCGCCTGATCCCCACGTCCAGCGCCTGCACCAGCGGCAGCCAGGGCGTCGGCTACGCCTATGAAGCGATCAAGTTCGGGCGCCTGCCGCTGATGCTCGCCGGTGGTGCCGAAGAGCTGTGCCCCACCGAGGCCATGGTGTTCGACGCGCTCTATGCCACCAGCCTGAAGAACGACACCCCACAGCTGAGCCCCCGCCCCTACGACCTGGACCGCGACGGCCTGGTGATCGGCGAGGGCGGCGGCATGCTGGTGCTCGAAGAGCTGGAACATGCCTTGGCCCGTGGCGCGCGGATCCACGCCGAAGTGGTGGGCTTTGGCAGCAATGCCGACGGCCAGCACATCACCCGGCCAGAGCAAGTGACCATGCGCCGGGCCATGGAACTGGCGCTGGAAGACGCGGGCCTGGCGCCCGAGGCGATCGGTTATGTGAATGGCCATGGCACCGCCACCGAGCAAGGCGATATCGCCGAGACCCTGGCCACCAGCAGCCTGTTCGGGCCGCACATGCCGATCAGCTCGCAGAAGAGCTACCTGGGCCACACCCTGGGTGCCTGCGGCGCCCTGGAATCGTGGTTCAGCATCGAGATGATGAACCGCGAGCAGTACGCCCCCACGCTCAACCTCGACAATGTCGACCCGCAGTGCGGCGAACTCGACTACCTGCAAGGCGCCTTCCGCGCCATGAGCCACGAATACGTGATGAACAACAACTTCGCCTTCGGCGGCGTCAACACCTCGTTGATCTTCCGCCGCTGGCGCTGACCCGCAAAACCACGGAGTGAAAGGAATGACTCGGATCCACCGCACCCTCGCCTTGCTGGCCATGGCCCTGGTCTTCAGCGGGTGCACCAGCAAGCCGGTGTACAACGCCAAGGAAGACTTCGCCAGCAGCCAGAACTTCAGCGACGACCAGATGAAACGGGCGATCGTCACCGCGCTCAACGACCGCCAGTGGATCGTCCAGTCGGTGCGCCCGGGCATGGTCAAGGCGGCCATCACCGTGCGCGGCCGCCACCACGCCGAGGTCGACATCCCCTATACACCCAGCGAGTTCCAGATCGTCTACCGCAGCAGCTGGGGGCTGGACTACAAGGACGGCCAGATCCACCGCAACTACAACCGCTGGATCAACCTGCTGCGCGACAACGTGCTCAAGGAGCTGTCGAACAACCCGCCCATCAAGACGGTCCACGGCCCGGGCATGGTCAACCAGGGGGCGTGATCCGCTGCCCGCCCAGCAGTTCGGCAAAGGCGCGCGCCATCGCCGAGCCATCGCCGACACGCCGCACCAGCCACACGGCGGTGTCGGCGCCCTCATCCAGCAAGGTCCTGTAAACCACCCCGTCGATGCGCATGCGCTGGAACGACGCCGGCAACACCGACACCCCCAACCCCGCCGACACCAGGCCGATGATGGTCATCGCCTCGCCCGCTTCCTGGGCGAAGTGCGGGCTGAAGCCGGCCTGGCGCGCCAGGCTCAACAGCTGCGCGTGCAGGCCGCTGCCGTAGCTGCGCGGGAAGAACACGAACGGCTGGTCGGCCAGGGCCTGCATGTACAGGCCCTGCTCGCTGCCTGCGGCGAGTGGGTGCGAGGCATTGATCACCGCCACCAACGGCTCGCGCAGCAATTCGTTGACCTCCAGCCCCGGGGGCAAGGGCATCGGCCGCATCAGGCCGACTTCGATGGACTCGTCGAGCACCGCTTCGGCGACATCGCGGCTGCTCATTTCCTTGAGGTTCAGGTGCACCGCCGGGAACTGCTGGCGGAACGCGTGCAGCGCCTTGGGCAGCTTCGAGGTGAAGGGCGCCGAGGAGGTGAAGCCGATCTTCAGCTCCCCCAGTTCCCCCAGTTGCGCACGCCGGGCCACGTCGGCGGCCTTTTCCACCTGGGCCAGCACCTGGCGGGCTTCGTCGAGGAACAGCCGCCCGGCCTCGCTGAGCTCGACCCGACGGTTGGTGCGTTCGAACAGCCGCGCGCCCAACTCCTGTTCCAGGGCCTGGATCTGCTGGCTCAGCGGCGGTTGCGAGATGCCCAGTTGCTGGGCGGCGCGGCCGAAGTGCAGCTCTTCGGCCACGGCGATGAAATAACGCAGGTGACGCAGCTCCATGATCGGCTCCGAACAGGTCGTTAAACGTCTTAAACAGGTCGAACAATATATTGGATCTAATCATTAGCCAGCTATATGATTTTTCCATCGCAACGCCCCGAGGTACCCTCCGTGAGATCCGCCGTCGCCCCCCTGCCCGTCGAGCCCGAACCTGCCGTCAACGACATCTGGATCGAGAAAGGCACGCCCGCCTTCATGAAAACCGTGCTGGCGCTGTTCAGCGGCGGCTTCGCCACCTTTGCCCTGCTGTATTGCGTGCAGCCGATGATGCCGCTGCTGTCCCAGGAGTTCGCCATCAACGCGGCGCAGAGCAGCCTGGTGCTGTCGGTGTCTACCGCCATGCTGGCCGTCGGGCTGCTGGTGACCGGGCCGATTTCCGACCGTATCGGGCGCAAGCCGGTGATGGTCTGCGCCCTGCTCTGCGCGGCCCTGGCGACGCTCGCCAGCGCGGTGATGCCGAGCTGGGAGCTGGTGCTGGCCAGCCGCGCGCTGGTGGGCCTGGCGCTAAGTGGCCTGGCGGCGGTGGCGATGACCTACCTGAGCGAGGAGATCCACCCCCAGCACATCGGCCTGGCCATGGGCCTGTACATCGGCGGCAACGCCATTGGTGGCATGAGCGGGCGGCTGATCACCGGGGTGCTGATCGACTTCGTCAGCTGGCACACGGCGATGCTGGTGATCGGTGGCCTGGCATTGGTGGCGGCGGTGGTGTTCTGGAAGGTGCTGCCCGAGTCGCGCAACTTCCGCCCCCAGGCCATGAACCCGCGCAGCCTGCTGGACGGCTTCGTCATGCATTTCAAGGACGCCGGGCTGCCCTGGCTGTTCCTCGAAGCCTTCCTGCTGATGGGCGCCTTCGTCACCCTGTTCAACTACATCGGCTACCGCCTGCTGGCCGGCCCTTATCACATGAATCAGGCGCTGGTCGGCTTGCTCTCGGTGGTCTACCTGTCGGGGATCTACAGCTCGGCGCAGGTCGGCGCGCTGGCCGACAAACTGGGCCGGCGCAAAGTGTTCTGGGCCAGCATCCTGGTGATGGCCGGTGGCCTGCTGCTGACCCTGGCCAGCCCGCTGGCGCTGATCATCGTCGGCATGCTGGTGTTCACCTTCGGTTTCTTCGGCGCGCATTCGGTGGCCAGCAGCTGGATCGGCCGGCGGGCGCTGAAGGCCAAGGGGCAGGCGTCTTCGTTATACCTGTTCTGCTACTACGCGGGGTCGAGCGTGGCGGGGACGGCGGGTGGGGTGTTCTGGCACCAGTGGGGCTGGAATGGGATCGGGCTGTTCATAGGCAGCCTGTTGGCGGTGGCGCTGCTGGTGGCGGTGCATTTGAGCCGGTTGCCACCGAAAACAGCTTGAAAGCGTGGGAGCGGGCTTGCCCCGCTCCCACGAATTGAAGCATGGAGCTTCGGATCAGTTGATGATCTCGACGATATCCACATCCACTTCACGGCTCATCAGGTGCTTCTCCACCTCGCCGGTCAGCTTGACCTTGGTCTTGTCGTTGAACGGCGTCGGCGGCAGGTCTTCGTCGTCGATCTCGACGGTGATGGTGCCGGTGTTGTCCTTGAATTCGTAGCGGTCGTCGTTGTTGATCTTCTTGGTCACGAAGCCCTGCAGCACTACCGGGGTGTCATCGGCGGCTTCTTTGGCGGCGGCAACGGTGGTGACCGACTGGGCACCCGGGCCGGTGTAGCCGGCAGCCAGGGCAGCGGTGCTGAACAGTGGGGCGAGGATCAGGGGCAGGTAGCGGGCTTTCATGATGATCGGGTCCTGTTTGCGTTTTGATGGGACCAGATTACCGACGATCGCTGAATTGAAACTTAATGCAAAAAAATCGCGGGGCAAGCCCGCTCCCACGCCAACTT
>NZ_JBMOWQ010000202.1:0-13520 GCF_049310485.1 Pseudomonas sp. GZD-209 | reverse complement strand
GTCGGGCCGACGGAAACGACGACGATCTCGCTCGCCACGCCCTTTTCCTTCAGGCGGACGGCTTCTTCCACGGCGATTTCGCAGAAGGGGTTCATGGACATCTTGACGTTTGCAAGGTCGACGCCGGAGTTGTCCGCCTTGACGCGAACCTTGACGTTGTAGTCGACCACTCGTTTGACAGCTACAAGAACCTTCATGGATTCCTCGTTACTCTCCGGTGAAAAGAATGTCGCCTGGGGGCTGCCCGGCGAATGCGCGTGGGTACAAGGGCACCTCTAAAAACGTTCTGGAGCCGGCAGAATTCAGATGACCGATCAGTCCTGTTACGACCCTTTGGGGTAAAACCCGCGGGTCATTTTCTGTCGTGGCGTGTAGACTCCACTACAAAACCTGATTCGGCCCGTAAACCCTGCTCCACGCCTGGTCTTTAGGGGTGCACCTGCGCCCGTCGGTCAGCCTACGGCGAGCGTAAAAGCGCTCGTATCTTGACCGTAACACCCCATCCGGTCAATACGCCAAATTGGCCAGCCTTCAGCCGCGTACCAGTGATTTTACTGGGCTCCGGCAAATTCAAACAAACGTTTGTATTGGACCCGCCAAGTGGTGTAGATATAATGCGCGGCCAAGACAAAACGGTGTAGTCCGTCATTCCAGCAGCTACAGCATCAGCCGCTACGCATGACCGCCCCAGCACCCAATAAGACCAAGCAACAGCACGAGCCTTGATGAGTAGGAGAGAACCAGTGGAACGCGAATACATGGAATTCGACGTGGTCATCGTCGGCGCCGGCCCGGCGGGCCTGTCCGCCGCCTGCCGCCTGAAGCAGAAGGCCGCCGAAGCCGGTAGCGAGATCAGCGTCTGCGTGGTCGAGAAAGGCTCCGAAGTCGGCGCCCACATCCTCTCCGGCGCGGTATTCGAGCCGCGCGCCCTGAACGAACTGTTCCCCGACTGGAAAGAACTCGGCGCGCCGCTGAACACCGAAGTGAAGCGCGACGACATCTATGTGCTGAAAAGTGCCGACAGCTCGACCAAGGTCCCCGACCTGTTCGTGCCCAAGACCATGCACAACCAGGGCAACTACATCATCTCCCTGGGCAACCTGTGCCGCTGGCTGGCCCAGCAGGCCGAGAACCTGGGCGTCGAGATCTATCCAGGCTTCGCCGCCCAGGAAGCCCTGTTCGACGAGAACGGCGTGGTGCGCGGCATCATCACCGGTGACCTCGGTGTCGACCGCGAAGGCAACCCGAAAGAAGGCCTCTACACCCCTGGCATGGAACTGCGTGCCAAGTACACCCTGTTCGCCGAAGGCTGCCGTGGCCACATCGGCAAGCAACTGATCAAGCGCTTCGACCTGGACAACGAATCCGACGTGCAGCACTACGGCATCGGCCTGAAGGAAATCTGGGAAGTCGACCCGGCCAAGCACGAGCAAGGCCTGGTGGTACACACCGCTGGCTGGCCACTGGACGTGATGAGCGCCGAGAACACCGGCGGCTCGTTCCTCTATCACCTGGAAAACAACCAGGTAGTGGTGGGCCTGATCGTCGACCTGTCGTATGCCAACCCGTACCTCTCGCCCTTCGACGAGTTCCAGCGCCTGAAGCACCACCCGGTGATCAGCCAGTACCTCGAAGGCGGCAAGCGCATCAGCTACGGCGCCCGCGCCATCTGCAAAGGCGGCCTGAACTCGCTGCCGAAGATGGTGTTCAACGGTGGCGCGCTGATCGGCTGCGACCTGGGCACCCTGAACTTCTCCAAGATCAAGGGCAGCCATACCGCGATGAAGTCCGGCATGCTCGCCGCCGAAGCGGTAGCTGACGCATTGATCGCCGGCAGCGAAGGCGGCGACCAGCTCAACGGCTATGTCAGCGCGTTCAAGGCCAGCTGGCTGCATGAAGAGCTGTTCGCCAGCCGCAACTTCGGCCCGGCGCTGCACAAGTTCGGCCCGCTGCTCGGTGGCGCGTTCAACTACGTGGACCAGAACTGGTTCGGCGGCAAGCTGCCCTTCACCCTGCACGACACCAAGCCGGACTACGCCTGCCTCAAGCTCGCAGCGGACTCGCAGAAGATCGACTACCCGAAACCGGACGGCAAGCTCAGCTTCGACAAGCTCAGCTCGGTATTCCTCTCCAGCACCAACCATGAAGAGGAACAACCCTGTCACCTGAAGCTGGCCGACCCGAACATCCCGATCGCCAGCAACCTGCCGCTGTACGACGAACCGGCGCAGCGTTACTGCCCGGCCGGCGTGTATGAAGTGATTACCCAGGAAGACGGCAGCAAGCGCTTCCAGATCAACGCGCAGAACTGCGTGCACTGCAAGACCTGCGACATCAAGGATCCGGCCCAGAACATCACCTGGGTCACCCCTGAAGGCGCCGGCGGGCCGACCTACCCGAACATGTAAGGCCTGCCCTCGCAGTAATGAAAAGCCCCCTGACCGCAAGGCCTGGGGGCTTTTTCGTATCAGGCGGTCCTGACTTCCTCGAACAGCTCGGGGTGGCGGTCGAGCAGCTTGAGTAGCTTGATCAACGCAACCGGTGGCTGGGTCTTGCCGTTTTCGTAGCGGGAGAAAGCATTGACGCCACCACCGAAGATTTCACCGGCCTCACGCTGGTCCAGATCGAATTTTCGGCGTACAGCCACTATGAAACCCGGGTCGACAACTGCGGCATTGATTTGCCGGTCGAAAGCCTGCATAAGATCACTTATGCGCTCCGCCTCTTTCATGCTCAGCACCGCTTCTCCGCAGACCAGGCAATAGTCCCCGAACACATCGGGGATCACCGTCTCTTGGCCTTTATAGCGATAGGGCATGTCCTGATACTGGGCAATCAATTCCGCGCCCCCACACATTGGACATTTCATTTCAAAGCTCCTTGAAGGACACGACCAGCACGTCGTCGACCACCGTCAATTTCACGTAGATCCAGCCGAACTGGGTAGGTACGTGATAAACATCCTGCCAAATTCTGTGGTCTAGATAGGTCGTCATGCTCTTATAAAAATCAGAAGACGAGAGCCCTTGAATGACATCGACGATCTGTCGAGGCCGAAGGCCAAGCTTGTGAGCGCCCTGAGTTGCGGCTCGTGTCGAGCGCACCTTCCCCTCTCTTAGCAGAACTCGTACCCGCTCCAACGGACAATGCGGCGTTCTCTTTTCCATGAGAAATTAACCTTTCAGGTTAAATTTGGCTAATAGGTTATTCCAATAACCCCCGCCCGGAAGTCTGCCTCAACGCCCCACCGCCACTACCACTTCATTTGTCACCACACATGATCGGCATGGGCTCGGCACCGAATGCCAACGGCTCACGCCGCCCGAAATACAGCGACGTCAGCACCCCAACCGTGCCCATGATCAGACAAAAGCCGACACACACCCAGGGGCTCCACGGCATCAGCGCAATCAACGCGAGCGGCGTGGTACTGGCCCACAGGGCATAGGCGATGTTGTAGGTGAAAGAAATCCCCGACACCCGAATCTGCGCCGGGAACAGCCCGACCATCACCGACGGCACCACCCCCACCACCCCGCAGGACAGCCCGGCCAGCGCGTAGGCCAGCCAGGTCATGCCCCACTGCCCCACCAGGCTGGCGTACAACGCGCCAATCCCCAGCGGCAGCGCCAGGCTGTAGATCATCAATGCACGCCAGGCGCCGATGCGGTCGACCAGCAACCCGGCCAGCACGCAACCAATGTTGAGAAAGACGATGCCCACGCTGCTCAAGGCGAAGGTGTGCCCGGCCGTCATGCCGAAACGCTGCTGCATCACCGTCGGCGTGATGACCACCAGCACCACCACTGCCGAGGTCAGCACGCAGGTCAGCAACGCCGCTGGCATCAGCGCCCGGCGATGCTCGCCAAGCACACTGCGCAGCGGGAAGGCCACCGGCTGCTCCCGCTGTTCGCGCAGGGCGAGAAACACCGGCGTCTCGCTCAGCCAGCGGCGCAGCCACACACCGATCACGCCGAACACGCCGCCCAGTAGGAACGGGTAGCGCCAGGCGTAATCGAGTATCTCCTGCGGTGTATAAAGCTGCGCCAGCAGCGTCGCAGTCAGCGCGCCAAGCAGATAGCCAAAGGTCAGCCCCGCCTGCAGAAAGCCCAGCGCATAGCCTCGCCGCCCGGCCGGCGCATGCTCGGCGACGAAGGTCCAGGCACTGGGCACCTCGCCCCCCACCGCAGCCCCTTGCAGGATACGCAGGGCCAACAGGATCAGCGGCGCGGCGTAGCCAATGTCGGCGTAGGTCGGCATCACGCCGATCAACAGGCACGGCAATGCCATCATCAGGATGCTCAGGCTGAACACCCGCTTGCGCCCCAGATGGTCGGCGAAATGGGCCATGAGAATGCCGCCCAAAGGCCGCGCCAGGTACCCGGTGACGAAAATCCCGAAACTTTGCAGCAACCGCAGCCACTCTGGCATCTCGGGCGGGAAAAACAGCTGGCTGAGGGTCAGCGCAAAAAACACGAAGATGATGAAATCGTAGATTTCCAGGGCGCCGCCCAGCGCCGCCAGGCCCAGGGTCCGGTGGTCGCCGCGGCTGAAGCCGGGCGCTCGGGGGTTATCGATGGCAGTCATGGCAGGTCCGCAGATCGGCAAAAGGCCAAGAGGATAGCAAATGCCGTTAACGGGGGCCGAGTCAGGAACTTCGGCTGAAAACGGTCTGGCCGAAATTCATCCGCCGCTTGCCATAGCCGGCTGCGCCGCAAAGGCTGGCCGGCAAGGGTACCTGCCCGACCACCACCGGCAGGTCGATGATCGCCATGAACGACCCCAACGCCTCGCAATCAGGCACCCTTGGCAGGCTGACGCTCACCGCCTGACGCTCGCTCTGCGGCACGGCAGGCACCTTCAGTTGCTGCGAGTGATACAACAAGGCGTGCTGGATCTGCGTACTGACCCGGCAGAAGCGCGCCAGGTCGACGCCCGCATGGCTGGCCAGTTCGATGTTGCCAACCAACAGGTTGAACGGCAGCAGGGCACTGTGCACCAGACGCTGCAGATCGTCGAAGCTCTCCACCGGGGCGATGCGGTAATAGCCCAGGCCATTGAGCAGCCGCTCAAGTTGCAGACGCTGGTCGGGGTGTTCGTCAGCGATGAGGATGCGCAGGGATTTGTTGGGCATCGTCCGCACCTGGCCGCAAGGTAATGAATGGGCTCCATGACCGTACTGCGCCAGAACAGGCAAACGTCAGGCAGGCCGCCTGATCGGGTCTTTATTGATAGTTGTCTTGAAACAACTGGAAATCAAGTTGCCAGCACAGGAAATTTTCACCTGCCTTTCACGGCGTATTCACGACTCCCACTGACGCATGCGCAAGCGACAGTGCTTCATGGCATTGACGATGTGCTTCTCCACCAGGCTGCGGGAAATGCCCAGGCGCTCGGCAATCTGCGGGTGCGACAGGCCATCGAGCTTGCGCAACAGGAAGCAGTCACGGCACACCGCGCTCAACTCATCCAGGGCTTGCTGCATCAGGGCCAGGCGCTGGTCCTGCTGCATGCTTTGGGTCAGTGCCGGGCTGTGCCAACGCTCGTCGCTATCGAGCACCTCCAGCGGCTCGGCCTGGCGCACCAGGTGGCGCCGGTGGCGATCGACCACCAGGTTCAGCGCGGTGCGGTAGAGGAACGCCCGCGGGTGCTCGATCTGCTCGCCCTCAGTACGTTCCAGCACCCGCAGGTAAGCGTCATGGGCCACATCTTCCGCCGCCTGGCGATTGCCCAGGCGTGCAGAGAGAAAGCTCACCAATTCGCGATAGTAGTGTTCCACGACGGTACCTGGCCTTTCCCTGCGCAAACGCTGACATGGCATGGGCAGCGGATAGGAGTGAAGTAAGCGAACGATCTTACAAATTATAATTATTCTCAGCAACATCGATGCTGGCCTTTCGCCCGGTTAAATCGGCACGCAGCAGGTTCGTTTAACTGGGACCCCCGAGCGCGCCGTGCATGGCCGCGCCCGGCCACTCCCTTCGGCTGGAAGCCCGCATGACACGCACAACCGCCCCCCGTCGCCGTCTGCTTATTGCAGCCCTGGGCCTGCTTGGCCTGGGCAGCCTGCTGGCCTGGACCACCTTGCCCTTGGGCGGTGCGCAGGTCAGCACCGTGCCGGTGACCCGCGCCGATATCGAAAGCAGCGTCACCGCCCTCGGCACCCTGCAACCGCGCCGCTATGTCGACGTCGGTGCCCAGGCGTCCGGGCAGATCCGCAAGCTGCATGTAGAGGCCGGCGATGAAGTCCGCGAAGGCCAGTTGCTGGTGGAGATCGACCCCTCCACGCAAAAGGCCAAGCTCGACGCTGGCCGCTACTCCATCGAAAACCTCAAGGCGCAACTCGCCGAGCAACGCGCCCAGTACCTCCTGGCCCAGCAGCAACACCAGCGTCAGCGCGACCTGGCCGCCGCTGGCGCCAGCCGCCAGGAAGACCTGCAAACCGCCCAGGCCCAGCTGAAAGTGACCCAGGCCCGCATCGACATGTACCAGGCACAGATCCTCCAGGCCCAGGCCAGCCTGCGCAGCGACGAGGCGGAGCTTGGCTACACGCGCATCTATGCCCCCATGAGCGGCACCGTGGTGGCCGTGGACGCTCGCGAAGGCCAGACCCTCAATGCCCAACAACAGACCCCGCTGATCCTGCGCATCGCCAAACTGTCACCGATGACCGTCTGGGCCCAGGTATCCGAAGCCGACATCGGCAAGGTCAAATCCGGCATGACCGCCTACTTCACCACCCTTGCAGGTGGCAAACGCCGCTGGGCCAGCACCGTGCGCCAGATCCTGCCGATCCCGCCCAAGCCGCTGGATCAAAGCGCCCAGGGCGGCGGCAGCCCGGCCAGCGCCACGGCCGGCACCACCGGCAGCAAGGTGGTGCAGTACACCGTACTGCTCGACGTCGACAACCCCGACGGCGCCCTGATGGCCGAGATGACCACCCAGGTGTTCTTCGTCGCCGGCCAGGCCAGCCAGGTACTCAGCGCCCCGCTGGCCGCGCTGCAAGACACCCCGGACGACGGCCTGCGCCTGGCCCAGGTACTCAAGGCCGACGGCAAGGTCGAGGCGCGCCAAGTGCGCACCGGCCTGAGCGACCGCTTGCGCGTGCAGATCCTCGACGGCCTGCACGAAGGCGAACGCCTGGTGATCGGTTCGCCGACCAGCGGGAGTTGAGATGAGCACGCCCCTGATCGAATTGAGCGACATCTACAAGGCCTACGGTGGCATCGATTCACCGAAAGTCGAGGTGCTGCGCGGCATCAGCCTGAGCATCCACCCCGGCGAGTTCGTCGCCATCGTCGGCGCTTCGGGCTCCGGCAAGTCGACCCTGATGAACATCCTGGGCTGCCTTGACCGCCCGACTTCCGGCAGCTACCGCTTCGCCGGCCGCGACGTGGCCGAGCTGGACGGTGACGAACTGGCCTGGCTGCGCCGCGAGGCGTTCGGCTTCGTGTTCCAGGGCTATCACCTGATCCCTTCGGGCTCGGCCCAGGAAAACGTCGAGATGCCGGCCATCTATGCCGGCACGCCGCCGGCCGAACGCCATGCACGGGCCCATGCCCTGCTCGAACGCCTGGGCCTGGCCAGCCGCACCGGCAATCGCCCGCACCAGCTCTCAGGCGGGCAGCAACAACGCGTGTCGATCGCCCGGGCATTGATGAACGGCGGCCATATCATCCTCGCCGACGAACCCACCGGCGCCCTCGACAGCCACAGCGGCGCCGAGGTCATGGCCCTGCTCGACGAACTGGCCAGCCAGGGCCACGTGATCATCCTGATTACCCACGACCGCGAAGTCGCCGCCCGCGCCCAACGGGTGATCGAGGTGCGCGACGGCCAGGTGGTCAGCGATTCGGCCGCCGAGCAAGCTGCCAGCGTAGCCGCCCGCCACCTGCAGGCCGACGACCTGCGGCAACGCCTGGACAGCGGCGCCAGCCATAAAGGTGCCTGGAAAGGCGAAATGCTCGAGTCACTGCAAGCCGCCTGGCGGGTGATGTGGGTCAACCGTTTTCGTACCGCGCTCACCCTGCTCGGTATCGTCATTGGCGTGGCCTCGGTGGTGGTCATGCTGGCGGTCGGCGAAGGCAGCAAACGCCAGGTGATGGCGCAGATGGCCGCCTTCGGCTCGAACATCCTCTACCTCAACGGTAAAAGTGCGACCGAGCGCGAACCCGCAGGCATTGTCACCCTCGACGATGTGACCGCCATCGCCGAGCTGCCCCAGGTGAAACATGTCATGCCGGTGATCGGCGACAAGCTGATGGTGCGTCAGGGCAACAACAGCCAGCAGTTCTACGTGGGCGGCAACAACACCTGGTTCCCCGAGATCTTCAATTGGCCGGTGGTCGAAGGCAGCTTCTACAGCGAGGCCGACGAAGCCAGTGGCGCAGCCGTGGCGGTGATCGGCCAGAAGGTCCGGAGCAAGATGTTCGGCGAGCAGAGCAACCCGCTCGGCCAATACCTGCTGATCGGCAACGTGCCGTTCCAGGTGATCGGTGTGCTGCAAGCCAAGGGCGCCAGCTCCGGCAGCGAGGACAGCGACGAGCGCATCGTGGTGCCCTACTCGGCCGCCGCCATTCGCCTGTTCGGCAGCGGCGACCCCGAATACATCGCCATCGCCGCCCAGGACTCCAGCCGGGTGCACCAAACCGAACAGGCGATCGAGCACCTGCTGCGCCAGCGCCACCAGGGCAAGCATGATTTCGAGCTGACCAACGACGCCGCGCTGATCCAGGCCGAGGCGCGCACCCAGAACAGCCTGTCGCTGATGCTCGGGGCGATCGCCGCGATATCCCTGCTGGTCGGTGGCATCGGCGTGATGAACATCATGCTCATGACCGTGCGCGAACGCACCCGCGAGATCGGCATCCGCATGGCCACCGGTGCCCGCCAGCGCGACATCCTGCGCCAGTTCCTCACCGAAGCGGTGATGTTGTCGATGGTCGGCGGCGTCACCGGCATCCTCCTCGCCCTGGCCATCGGCGGCAGCCTGCTGCTGGCCGATATCGCCGTGGCCTTCGCCCTGCCCGCGATCATCGGCGCCTTCGCCTGCGCCGTGGTCACCGGTGTGGTGTTCGGCTTCATGCCGGCCCGCAAGGCCGCCCGCCTAGACCCGGTCAAAGCCCTTACCAGCGAATAATCCATGACGATCCCCAGCCGCATCAGCCTGTTGACCCTGAGCCTGTTCCTGGCCGCCTGCAGCACCCCGCCGCCACCGGCGTCGGGCATCGACGCCCCAGCCGCCTGGCAAGGCGCCGCCGAAACCGCGCAACCCTGGCCGGACGGCCACTGGTGGCGCGCCTTCGCCAGCCCAGTGCTTGATCAGTTGATCGAACGCGCCCGGCAAAACAGCTACGACCTCGCCGCCGCCACCGCCCGGGTGCGCCAGGCCCAGGCCAGCGCGGTGATCGCCGGCGCCCCCTTGCTGCCGGAACTGCAGCTGGGCCTGGATGCCAGCCGCCAGCGCCTGCTGCGCGGTGACGGCAACGACCAGCTCGACGCCAGCAGCAGCGAACGCACCAGCACCTCGTTCGGAACCCGCCTGAGCGCCAGCTACGAGATCGACTTCTGGGGAGGCCTGCGCGCCGCCCGTGACAGCGCCCTGCGTAGCCTGGACGCCAGCCGCTTCGAGCGCCAGACCGTCGAACTGACCTTGGTCAGTGCCGTGGCCGACAGTTACCTGCAGGGCCTGGCCCTGGAGGAGCAATTGCGCATCGCCCGCCTCAACCTCGACAACGCCCGCGACGTGCTCGGCCTGGTCGAGACCCGCGAACGCGCCGGCTCCGCCACCCGCCTGGAACTGGCCCAGCAGCGCAGCCTGGTGGCCGCCCAGGAGCGCCAGCTGCCGCTGCTCGAACAGCGCCACCAGGACAACCGCATCACCCTGGCCACCCTGCTGGGTGAACCAGTGCAGGCACTGCCTGCCGGCAACGAGGTGATCGGCGCGCTGCGCTGGCCAGTGATCGGCAGCGGCGTGCCCAGCGAACTGCTGAGCCGACGCCCCGACATCGCCGCCGCCGAAGCCCGCCTCGCCGCCGCCAGCGCCGACGTACAGGTAGCCAGGGCCGCCATGCTGCCGCGCCTGGTCCTGGGCGCCAACCTTGGCAGCGGCTCCAGGACCTTTGCCAACATTTTCGACAGCCCCTACTACACCCTCACCGCCGGCCTTACCGCGCCCATCTTCAACAATGGCCGCCTGCGCGCCCAGCGCGAGCTGGCCAGCGCCGAGCAGCAGGAACTGCTGGAGGCATACCGCAGCAGCATCCTGGCCGGTTTTTCCGATGTCGAGAAAGCCCTCAACGCCATCAGTGGCGTGGAGCGCCAGCGCCAGTGGCAAGACCAGGAAGTGCAGCAGGCGCGCATCGCCTTCGATCTCGCCCAGCAGCGTTATGCCGCCGGTGCCGAGACCTTGCTGAGCGTGCTGGAAACCCAACGCACCCTGTACCTGGCCCAGGATGAGCAGGCGCAACTGTACCTGGCACGACTGCAGGGCAGCGTGGCGTTGTACAAGGCGTTGGGTGGGGGGTGGCAGGCGCCGCAGGCGTTGGCCGAGGCTCGGCCATAATCCGCCGCCCCTCGTAGGAGCAACTGTCTTACTCAACTGCTAAAGCTAGCGCGATCCCTGTGGGAGCGGGCTTGCCCCGCGAAAGGGCCGCGCAGCGGCCCCAGCGATTTCTGCCTTTACACCGAAACCTGGGGCTGCTCTGCAGCCCTTTCGCGGCACAAGGCCGCCCCTAAAGAGGGCGGGCTACCCCATCAAGTCGCGATGTTCTTCATCGACAGATGCCGCGCGTACCAGGGCCGTTGCGGCACCTTGCGCAGCAGCCCGCCGATCTTGTCGTCTTCACCGAAGGTGATGCGCAAGGCCAGTTTCATCACCTCCACGTCCATCTCGACCGATTTGCCCGGGCGCGTGCCCGGCTCGGTGCTGCAGCCATGGGTATCGGGCCCCAGCCACGGGTCATCGACCTCCACCCAGCGGCCAGGGGCGAACCAGGCCACACCATTGACCTGCTGGCGCCGAACCTGGCCAGGGTGATAGCGCTCGTGGGCGCGGAACCAGTCGTCTATGCGGTCGTCGATCCAGCCATGGAAGGCCCAGAACACCGGGTTGACGTGGGACGAGAACGGGTCGCCGAGAAAATCGTTTTCACGCTCGAACCAGCGCGCGGCGAAGTCCGCAGGGTCACGGGCGAAGGGCACCGGCGCGCCGTTGATCGGGTCACGCGGCACCGACGCCCAGCACATGTGCAACCAGTCGTGCAGGTTCATCTCAAGCTCGGAGCCGAAGGCCCCCAGCGACAGCTTCGACAGGTACTGCGGGTCCTGGTACTGCGACTCCCACACCTGGAAGTTGCTGCAGAACGTCTCACCCGCCTTGATCGCCGCCACCCACTGGCCGTAAGCCTCGTCCTCGGGCGCCTGCCAACTGGGCGGCACACGGTGGCCGTCGTGGTTGTCGTGGTAACGGGCAAAGCCTGCGCGGTCGAACTCCACGCTCGGTTGCGGCAGCGGGAAGCGCTGCCAGGACGGCAGGTCCTGCAGGGTGCGGGCATGCATCAGCATGTGCCGATGCATGAACAGGAAGTCGATGCCTGAACCATTGCGGTGCTTGCGCGGGCCACGGGCATCGCGCTCGCGGTCGCGCGGGCCGGGCTGCCAGCCCAGGCCACGCAGCGCGTTGTGCTTCTCCACGGGCAGCTTGTGCCACTGATCGCGGGTCGCGTGCCAGAGCTGGTGGAACAGCCGATGCTCGGCGCCGATCACCCAGTCCTGCATCTGCGCGGTGTAGGGCAGGCGCTCGCGCGCTTCGGGGAATGGGCGCTTGACCGCGACGAAGCGGCTGTCCTGCAACGGCAGCGTCAGCGGGCGATCCAGGCGTTGAATACGGCCGCTGAGGGTACCTGGGCCGGCATTGGCAAAGGTGCCCCACACCTCATCGAGGCTGGCCACGCACTCATAGCCCGGGCCGCCGTGCAGGCCGACCAAGCGCCAGCGCACCTGGGCGCTGCTGGCACCCACCAGGTCGCCGAGCACACGGTAGGCCGCCTCGCCGTCGCCACGCAGGCGTTCGCCGGTATCGACGAAGCCCCGCAGCCCGCGGCCCTTGGTGGCGACATCGAGGAACATCTCCACCCCTTCCTTGGGCAGGCCATCAAGGCCGCCATCGGCGCCGGCAAAGCGGATGTCCCAGACCCCGCGCAGCAAGTCCGCCAGCACCTGCCCGGCGGCGTCGGCCAGTTCCACGCTGGCCTCGCCCGGCGTGACCACATCGTCCTGCGGGTCGTGGGTCAGTTCCTTGTGCGCGTAATAGGCCGCCGTGCCGGCAGCGCCCGCTACCGCCAGGCCTGCGATGAATCCTCGTCGAGAAATTGTCATTGCGCCTCAATCCGTCTCCGCGTGACGCGGCTTCTATCCAAGCTAGGACGGATCTCGGCCGGGTAAATTTAGCGGCCGGGGCGCTCGTCTGTTGAGTATCTCCCGTTGCCAGAGGTACCCCCATGACCTCCCTGCTTGCCCGCCTGATCCGCCCCAGCAAGGCCACCGCCTACCGGATCTTCGACATCGAGCTCAAGGCCATCGTGGCCTTGAGCCCCTCGCTGTGCCGCTTCGTCTTCAGCGGCCCTGACGTGGCCCAGATGACCACCCTGGCTCCCGACCAGCGCATCAAGCTGTTCTTTCCCACCCCCGCGGGCGCTGCGCCCAACCTGCCCAAGGACGGCCAGTGGCAACAGGCACGCCGCCACCTGGCGCCGCAGGACACACCGCCGATGCGCACCTACACCATTCGCGCCCTGCGCCGCGAAGCCTGTGAAGTGGATGTGGACTTTGTCCTGCATGGGGTGAACGGCCCGGCATCGTCCTGGGCGACAACCGCCCGATTGGGTGACCGGCTGCAGATGGTCGCCCCCAACCTGGCCTATGCCGGCGACCCCGGCGGCTATGAATGGAAACCCCCGCACAACGCCCGGCACATTCTGCTGGTGGGCGACGAAACCGCCCTGCCGGCCATCGCCGGCATCCTCGAACAGCTGGCCGACCAGTCCCCTGAGCTTGCGGTAGAAGCCTTCATCGAAGTACCCCTGGAAGACGACTGCCTGCCGCTGCGCCACAGCCCGGCAACCCGCCTGCACTGGCTGCCCCGTGACCTGCTGCGCAGCGAGCACGGCCAGGCCATGCGCCACGCCGTACAGGAACTGGCCAGCCTGCCCGCTGTGCGCGCAGCGGCACCAGGCCGGCTGGAAGAAGTAGACATCGACACACAGATTCTCTGGGAACAGGGCAGCGGCGAGTGCAACGGCTTCCACGCATGGGTCGCTGGCGAGTCAGGGGCGGTGATGGACATCCGCCGACACCTGATCAAGACGCGCGGCCTGCCACGCGAAAGCCTGACGCTGATGGGCTACTGGCGCGCCGGGCGGGTACTGGACTGAAAAGCACTGGGGCCGCATTACGCGGCCCCAGTACTTGTTGCGGCTCCCCTTCACGTGCAGCAACCACCGACCGCACCCGCTCGGCAA
>NZ_JBMOWQ010000201.1:0-17123 GCF_049310485.1 Pseudomonas sp. GZD-209 | reverse complement strand
GGGCGGGGGTGGGTGCTGAAAGAGATGGGGAGGACAGGAAAGAAAACCCCCCCCCCCCCCCCCCCCCCCCCCCAGTACTTGTCACGGTTCACTTCAACGTGCAGCAACCGCCGCCCGCACCGCTTCGGCAAAACGCCCGGCCACTTCGTCGATCTGCTCGGCGCTGATGATCAACGGCGGCAAGAAGCGCACCACCGCGCCATGCCGCCCGCCCAGCTCGAGGATCAAGCCACGGCGCAGGCATTCACGCTGCACCTTCGGCGCCAGGGTGCGACAGGCCGGCGGATGGCCTTGGGCGTCGAGTTTGCCGGCCGGATCCACCAGTTCGACCCCCAGCATCAAGCCACGGCCACGGATGTCGCCCAGCTGCGGATAATCCTGCTGTAGGCGTTGCAGATGGCCACGCAGACGCTGGCCCATGGCTTCGGCGTGCTCGCACAGACGGTGCTCGACCAGGTAGTTGATCACCGCCGAGCCTGCGGCCATGGCCATCTGGTTGCCGCGGAAGGTGCCGGCATGGGCGCCCGGCGACCACAGGTCGAGCCAGTCGCGGTAGACCATCACCGCCAGCGGCAGGCTGCCACCGATGGCTTTCGATAGCGTGACCACATCCGGGACGATGCCGGCATGCTCGAAGGCGAACATCCGCCCGGTACGGGCAAAGCCGCTCTGGATCTCATCGACGATCAGCGCCACCCCGGCCTGCTCGGTGATCCGGCGCAAGCCACGCAGCCACTCGATGTCCGCCGGGATCACGCCGCCTTCGCCCTGCACCACCTCGACGATCACTGCCGCAGGCAGCGCAACGCCGGCCTCGGGATCATTCAGCAGGTTTTCCAGGTAATGCAGGTTGGCGCGCACGCCCGCCTCACCGCCCAGACCGAACGGGCAACGGTAGTCGTAAGGGTATGGCAGGAACTGCACGCCATTGTTGAGCAGCGCGCTCAGCGGCTTTTTCGGCCCCAGGCTGCCCATCAGGCTCTGCGCGCCCTGGGTCATGCCGTGGTAGGCCCCCTGGAACGCCAGCACCGTGCTGCGGCCGGTGGCGGTGCGCACCAGCTTCAGTGCGGCTTCCACCGCGTCGGTACCGGTCGGGCCGCAGAACTGGATCTTCGCCTCGCTGCGCAGCGCCTCGGGCAGCACCCCGAACAGGTCCTGGACGAAACGGTCCTTGACCGGGGTGGTCAGGTCCAGGGTGTGCAGCGGTAGCTCATCGGCCAGCACACGCTGGATCGCCTCGGTCACCACCGGGTGGTTGTGCCCCAGCGCCAGGGTGCCGGCGCCGGCCAGGCAGTCGATGAACTGGCGGCCCTCAACGTCCTCGACGTAGAGGCCACGGGCGCGCTTGAGTGCCAGCGGGATGCGCCGCGGGTAGCTGCGCGCGTTGGACTCCTGTTGCTGCTGGCGCAGCAGCAGGGGTGAGTCCGTGAATTCATACAGGGCCTGCGGCGCGTTGGCCGGCAGAACCTGGGCAAGGCTGGAAGCGGTCGACATCGAAAAAACCCTCGCAAGCAAGCGAATGTGCCCGCCACGCCCCTGTAACCGGATGTGTGTCGGGTTGTTATCGCTTGGAAAACGCTTGGGCGAGGTACGGATTTAGCGGTTGCGACGGGATTTGTTGTGGCAGTACCGCTCCCACAGGCGGACGTGCAAGTTCATTGTGGGAGCCGGCTTGCCGGCGATGAAGCCAACGCCGATCACTTGACCGAGCGCGCCGGCACATTCAACCATACCCGCAACCCATCGGCCTGGCTGTCGAAACGCAGGCTGCCCGCGCAACGCTGGGCAATGGCCTGGACGATCGCCAGGCCCAGGCCGCAACCGCCGCTCTGGCTGTTGCGCCAGAAGCGTTCGGTGAGGTGTTCGAGGTCTTCCTGGGCGATGCCCGGGCCATGGTCGCGCACCATGAAACCCACCTGCCCATCCCGCGCCTGCACTTCCAGCTCCACCGCCGCATCGCCACCGTGACGCAGGGCGTTGTCCAGCAGGTTACGCAGCGCCGCCACCGCCAAGGGTGCCGGCATGCCGAGGTAGACCTTGGCCGCCTCTTCCGGCAAGCGCAGCAGGATGCGCCGGTTATCACCACCGCCTGCGTCCTGAACCGCCTGCAAGGCCACCTGCTCGGCGCTGCACTGCACGCCGTCGTCGAACGACAGGCTGCCCTCGACCCGCGCCAGCATCAGCAGTTGTTCCAGCGTGCGGTGCATGCGGTCGGTGCCCTGCTCGGCGTGCTCCAGCGCCTGCTCGCGTACCGCGCCGTCGGTCATGCGGGCCACCTGCAGGTGGGTCTTGATCGCGGTCAGCGGGCTGCGCAGTTCGTGGGCGGCATCGTCGGTCAGGCGCCGCTCGCGCTCGAGGGTCTGGGCGATGCGCAGGAACAGCTGGTTCTGGGTGTCGAGCAACGGCTGCAGTTCGCTGGGCAGGCCCGCCACCTGCAACGGCTCGACACTGTCGGCGCGCCGCCTGCGCAACGCGTCGCGCATACGGTTGAGCGGTTCCAGGCCCTTGCCGAGGCCGATCCACAGCAGCCCCAGGCTACCCAGCAAGGCCATCAGCACCGGCGCCGAGGCGGCCAGCAGTATTGACTGGTTCAGCGCCTCGCGCTCCTGGTGGCGGTCAGCCGTGGTGATCCGTACATCGCCGTGGTTGTAGGTGAATGTGCGCCAGGAGGCGCCTTCGATGGTCTGGTCACGGAAGCCGCTGCGCTGGTCGTCCATCGCCCCGTCGTGCTTGTGGTTGCTGGCCAACACCTCACCGCGCAGCGAGCTGACCTGGCAGGCCATGCCGTCCGGCACGCTCAGTTGGTCGGCGGCAAAATGCGCCTCCTCGCCCTTGGCCGCCAGCGGCTGCGGCAACTGGTCGATGAGCCCGGCGACCATGCGTGCCGAGGCCACCAGGCGTTGGTCGAGGGAGAACATCATCTGCTGGCGCAGGTCGCGCAGCATCCACGCCGCCGCCAACGCCCAGATGACGATGAACACGCTGCCAAGGATCAGCGACAGCCGCACCCGCAGGCTCATGACGAAGCCCCCTCCGGCGCTTGCGCCGGCCCCAGCCGATAGCCCAGCCCGCGCACCGTCTCGACGATGCCATTGCCCAATTTGCGCCGCAGGTGGTGAATATGCACGTTCAACGCATTGCTCTCGACCTCGTCGCTGAAGCCGTAGACGCAGTCCTTGAGCTGTTCGCTGGACAGTACCCGCCCGGGGTTCTGCAACAGCGCCTGCAACAGTGCCTGCTCGCGACGCGACAGGTCGACCGGCTGCCCGGCCAGGGTGGCCATGCAGCTGCTCGGGTCATAGCACAGCGGGCCATGCTCGATCACGTTCACCGCCCGCCCCGCCACCCGCCGCACCAGGGTGTGCAGGCGCGCCGCCAGCTCGCGCAGGTCAAACGGCTTGAGCAGGTAGTCGTCGGCGCCGGCCTGCAGCCCATCGACCCGGTCGCTGACCGCGTCCCGCGCAGTCAGCACCAGCACCGGCAGCGCCTCGCCCTGTTGGCGCAGGCGGCGCAGCAGCTTCAGGCCGTCCTCGTCGGGTAGGCCCAGGTCGAGGATCATCACGTCGAACTGCGCGGCCTGCAGCATCTGCCGCGCCTGCGACGCATTGCCCACCCGGTCGACGGTGAAGCCCTGGGCCGTGAGCCCGGCGCAGATGCCGCTGGCGATCAAATCGTCGTCCTCGCAGAGCAGAACGTGCATGGTGGGGGCTCCTGGGGTGGGGAAGCGGGCTATTGAACAGCGTGGTCATTAAGGGGGGATTATGGGGCTCCGGCTGCCAGGATTAAAATCGCGTTTGCACTACCAGTGCCAATCGATACGATCTTGTACGTTACGCAGCGCCCACCAACAGAAACTCACAAAAAACCCTTTTACAGATAAGTTAAAGATACTTCTGAGCACCCAAAAAACCACACTCATCATCTGCATTTCAGCAATCCCCGCCAGAAGATACGAAAAGCCAATTAGCACCTCACCCACTTACAATTTATTCAGAACACAGCATCCAAAACTCATTACCCACCCCAGGCAATTGACTACGCAACTCCTACCTCGAGCCTTGAAATGGTCCGACACCCCAAATATCCAGAACAAAATGCATTAAGCAATTTCCGCCAGCACGGCCGATCAACTTTATAAAAACCCAGCCAATCATCTATTGCACTGCGCCATGCTTCTTGGCAAAACCTCTCATGCTGCCCCTATGCCGCCCTATAGCCAAAGTACTTCGCTCAAACGCCCAGAGGCCCCAACACATTGCCTGTAAAATAGCGACTTTTAACATCCGCTGCCGGTTCCAACCCACCGAAAAATGCGGCGACACGAAAATCAGCCGACAGCGCCTTGGCATAGGCTTGCATGGCAAACATCACATGCTCCACGTCGGCCGGAGCAACAGTATCGCAGGACAGTTCGACATCCACCGCATCCCCATACTTGAGCACTCTCAACAGCACGATAGCAAGGCTGATATGCTCCGACACCTGAAGGCCATGAAGTTGCGCTGTCAGGCACACATCACCTGCATGGGCAATGACTGCCTCGATCAGCTCAAGCACAGCGTCTGCGCTCGCTTGCAAATGCGCCAATACACCTGGCAAGTCGTCCATTGCGACCTGCTCAAACACAACCTCATAGGATTCAGACATTCAGAATCGATCCACAAGACACTTGAAAAGCCCCCGCCATTTTCAGCCGCACGCGATGACCTTCAGTCGATGGCGTGACAGTGAGTGCTTCAAGGATTTGCGTCAACTAATCAGTGGCTATCTTTTGCAGAAAACTCGCGACTTCAGACTTAAGCATTTCATCGTCGAGCTCATATTCCTCCCTTGAATCATCTGGCTCATACATATCCGCAGCACAAAAAATACTGGACAGACATTCGCTCAGAGCAGGCTCATCGAGCTGAAGGATATTCCTGTCTCGCTCTATTTTCCAAAGCTCAATATACGCCTCAGAAAAAATTTCGGCCGTAAGCCTTCCCGCCACATACGATCTTGCAAATTCCAAGATAGTCAAACTCATCGGAGAACTCCATTTTTAATAAAATTATCAAACTGCTGAGTTCCTGGCGAAAGCTTAAAGCCCGTAACAAAGTTTCCTGATGCATCGAGCACAACAGCGTTATTGGTGGTCGAATTAAAGAACACTTTGGAATTTTTTACAAATCCGTATGTGCCTTGCTGAGTCGTAGCAGTGGCGCTCATGTGAGCTTTGATTGCAGACTCATACTGAGCAAGTGTTTCAGAGTTCTTCTTTGTAGTCACCACGCCAAAATCAGAAGCATGCTTGAATTTTTTATCGAGCTGCTTCTGGGCAACACCAGTCAAGGCCTCAGCAACACTATTACCTTTTACCCCCACAACCAACAGATCGGCGCCAAACTTCGCCTCCAGGGCAGCCAGCGCTTCTTTGGAAAGCTTCCCGCCGATGCGCTGTACAGCAGCCGTTTTACCCGCTGCCGAAGGGAACATCAAGTCGATGGCGATCTCGGCGTATTGCTCCCACCGCTCTGTCTCGAATAACGTCTCCCTGATGCTTCCAGGTGAAAATTCAGCACCCAGGAATGCAAGCACGTCCGGGTTGAGTTCCTTGATGCTCGACACCTCACCATCGGCAATCTTGCGCAGATCGACCAACACGGTGTCAGCATCGAGGTTGAGGTACTTGCCCTGCGCTTGCAGTACTTGCAGCCCACGCTCCAGGCGCTCTTTCGCTTGTCGGTGGACCTGCTGGTTGTATGCCGTGGCATATTTCGCAATCTCGGCGCCTGTAGACAAGTCGCCATCCACTGCTACCGCCGCCAACACCCCGACAATCTGGGATGCCATCAACTCGAGATTCTCCTTGCCCCCGACCATTTTCGACAAGGCCTTGCTCAACGCCTCGTTGGCACCGGCAGCCAGCGCACCGGTCATGAAGTCGCTTCCCGATGCCTCGGCAACCAGACCACCAAACAAGGCATGCGCCATGACTTTCTGCGGGCTGCCGTCAGGGTACTTGCCCAAGGACCAGTCGCCGATCATGTTGAAACCGATGGCCATGCCGACATTACCGGCCTGGACGATCAAGTTGCCATTCAGGTTCTCGGAGAAACTACCGCCCTTGACCACCGTTTCCAGCCCGGCCTGCAGGGCACCCTGGGTAGCTGCATAGCCACCGAAGCGAACGATGTCCGCCATACTGCTGAGATCGAAGCCCTTGGTGATCTTGGTGGCATTGTCGGTGGACACACCAAATGCCTGGTCGAGCTGGGGCGTGATCAGGTACGCCGAGGCAGCGGCAATGGCGTAGCTCTGCAGATTGTCCTTGCTCAGGGCAAACTTGAGGCTTTGGCCAACATCGCCACCATTGTTGATCGTCCCCACGGCGAGATTGCTGGCGAATGCGCCCATCAGCGGCCCCAGGTATGCCGCCGCGACAATCGCGATCAACATCGACGGCGCGGCGCCCAGGCCTGACTGGCTGTATTTGAAGGACTCATGGATCTCCTTCACTTGTCGCCAGTCGATATCACCGCGTTTTTCCGCCTCTTTCAACCAAGCCAGGCGTGGGTTGGCGCCGACCATGGCATCGATGCTCTGAGCAACACTTTTCTGGTCGATCTGCCTGATGTCGATCCTGACGCCATCGACAGCCTGGATAATCAGTTCACCCTCGGTGTGAAGCTCGCTCTGGACCAGGGTTTCATCGGTGTTGCCCTTGCCCTTCGCACTGTTCCAGGCCAGATCTCCCTTGGATTTGGTATGAGTCTCGTCATGCAGATCCTTCACACCCTCGAAGGTGATGGCGCCGCCACTGATCAAGGCCAGGTCGTTGCCGCTGTCGAGCTTGGCCACCTGATAGCGTTGGTCGCCCATGCTCATCAGCGTCAGTTCGCCACCCGCGGTGATTTCGCTACCGACATGGATGATGCGGGTGACTTCGTCGCGTCGGGCCTGCTTGGCCCCCCAGCTACCCATCTTGCTTATGTCGTAGAGCGTGTAGTCACGCTCCTGGCCGGCAATCAGGTTGAGGTCGTTACCAGCGTAGAGATAGGCCTCGTCACCGGCCTTGAGCTTACTTGCGATCAGGTTGACGTCATGACCGGCCCTGATCTCCAGGTCATCACCGGCAGTCAGGCTGGCGGCGACTTGGCGGCTGTGTTCGGCGATTTCGTGAACCTTCTTGCCGCCTTTCTTGTAACGGCTCTCGACGTTGTGCACATCCTCGCCGGCGACGACATTGATATCGCCTTCGGCGCTGGCATCCAGGTTCTTGCCGGCGTTGGCGCTACTGGCCACGACATTGAGGTTGCCGCCAGCCTTGAGCGTGACATTGCCGGCGGCCTCCAGGCTGGACCCGAGGTTGGTCAAAGTCTCCTCGGTACGCAGCCCCCGGCGCAGGGCTTCGCGGGTGACGGTATGGTCCTGTACGGCGAGCAGGTTGATGTCGCCACCGGCCTGCGCCGTCAGGTCACCCCCGCTGCTGATTCGACCTTTGTTGGTCAGGTCACGGGCGGCATTTATCGTCAGACCACCGCGCGCACTGATCAGCGACCCGGCATCCACGCGAGTCTGGCTGCCAGAACCGACCGCTACTTCGGTGGCGGTGCGGTCGTTGAGGATGTCGCCCTTGAGCGACACCAGGCTCACCTGGTTGCCACGGATTTCACCCGCCAGGGCGTTGCGCAGGCTGTCCCGGGCCAGCAGCGCCAGGTTTTCGTTGGCCTGAGCCAGGCCGCCCTGGTACAGGCTGCCGCCGGCGACGGCGCTGAGATCGCTGCTCGCCCGCAAGGTGCCGACGTTCTTCAGGTCGTGGCCGGTAACCAATTGCAGGTCGCGCCCCTGGACCAGGCTGCCGCCGCGCAAGTTGCGCGAATCGACCTTGGCCAGGTAGAGCACCGGGGCGAGTACTTGCTCGCCCTCAACCTCGCGCGTTTCCATCCACACGATGTCATGGCTTAGCGCGGCGACCTGCTCTTCACTCAAACGCACGCCCACGGCCAACCCAAGGGCATCCTTGCTGGCCACGGCGTTGTCCATCAGGTACTTGAACTGCTCGTAGTCGCTGCTCAGCCCATCGGCGAGGAAGCGCTGGCCGGTCTGTGCACGCACCGCGTCAGCGACCAGGCGGGTTTCGTAGCGGCCGTCACCGAGACGACGCCAAGCCTGGTCGGGGTCGAAACCAAGATGGCCGAGCAGATAATCCGAGGCCATGAATCGGCCCAGGTCGGTGAGTTCGGGGTTGGTCTCGATCAGGTAACTGGCGGTTGGGTTCTGGTTGCGGACGAACAGGCCATACTCGCCCTGGGGCAGGCGGAAGCTCGGCAGCGCGGTCGGGTCGACGCCAACGAAAGGCGTGCCGCTGAAATCGACCGGGACGAAGCTGACCTGGGTACTGCCGTCGGCAGCGAGGGTTTCGATCCGCTTGACGTCGGTGGGCAGGCCCGGATCGCCAGCCTGGGTGCCCAGGGTGATCTGTATGTCGCCCGCACCTGTTGCCGCGCTGTCCAGCGTCTTGCCGGTAAGCTGGGTATGGCTATGCGCATCAAGGGTGCCGTTGACCAGTTCGCTGCTGACGTTCAGCGCCAGTTTGCCGCCAGCCTGGATGCTGCCAGCGTAAGCGGTGTCGGTACCCGGCAGCACCTGGCTGGTCCTGCTCGACACCGGATACTGGGTAACCTCGGTGGGGAGCGGCGCCTGCTGCTCAATGGGTAGCCCGGCGTATTGCGCGTTCCAGGCGTGGGTGGCGGCTTCGGCGGCGCGGTAGGCGCTCTGGCTGACACCCGGCAGCCAATGGCTGATTTCCTCGATCCGGTTGTCCAGCGTCAGGCCACGGTTATAGAAGTTCTGGGCCTCGGCCGTAAGATCGCCGTTGGCTGCCAGCAGGCTCTGGCGGTTGTCCACCGTGGTGGCCTCAAGGGTCATGTCGCGGTTGGCCAGCAAGCGCGCGGCGGGTGAATCGCTGGCCACTTTGCCCTTGTAGGTGGTCGTAACGATGTAAGTGCCCGTGTGGCGGCCACCGCTGCAGTCGGTGCAGTTGATGCGGATGAAACGGTTGGCGATGGTTTCGCCGTGGACGAATTTCGCCTTCGCGTTCTCCAGGTAATCGACTTTGATGTCGATGTTGCCCTCGCTCTCGATGCTGCCCGAGAGGTTCCTCAGGCTGGCAGCCTTGCCGCCGTCGAGTGCTGCAAAGCTCAGGTCGCCCTTGCTGTAGATATCGCCGTAATGGTTGAGCAGGCTCACGCCGCGCAGTTCCAGCGGGCCGCCGGCGAACAGCAGGCTGTCCTGCTGGTTGGTGATTGCGCCGCGGGCATGCAGGGTCGCCTTGCCCTGGGCGCCGAGGGTGCCCTGGTTATCGATACTGGCGGCGGTGATGGCCAGGGTCTGGCTGCTGGTCAGCCGGCCACGGTTTCTCAACGCCCCATCCAGCGTCAGTGTCATCGCCTCCTTGCTGGCGATACGGCCACCGTCCTGGGTCAGGTTGTTGCCGCTGATAGCCATGGCCTTGAGGCTGGAGAACAGGCCCTGGTTGATCAGGTCGCCGGTCATCTCCAGGGTCAGCTTGCCGTCGCTGACCAGCTCCCCGGCATTGCTCAGTTGCACGCCAGCCAGGCGCAGGTCGCCGGCGCTGGCGATGCGCTCGCCGCTGTTCAGAGTCAGGCGCTGCAGGCTCCTGATGTCCAGGCTGGCATTGGTGTGCCAGGTGCCGATGCCGTCGACGCTGCCGAAGGTCCAGGTGCCGCTGCCCAGGCCACTGACCGTCCCCTGGCTGCCGCTGAGGCTGGCCGCCTGCATCAGCAGGTTGCCCTGGGCCACGTGTTCGAGGGTACCGCCCTGGTTCAACAGGCTGGCAGCCTTGACCTCAAGGTCGGTGCTGACACTGGCGATGCGGCCACCGCGGTTGTCCAGTTCGCCGCCCAGCTCGATGCGGGTCTTGTCGCCGGCATGGGCGATAACTCGCCCGTTCTGGCTGTTGTCCAGGGTCTGGCCATCGAGCTCGATGGCCTGGCTGGCTTCGATCAGACCGTTCTGGTTGATCAGGCGCTGCACCGTCAGCTGCTGGTTGCCGGCCAGGCTGGCCAGGGTGCCGCCGCTGTTGTCGGCATCGCCGGCCACCTGGGTGATGGCGCTGGCGGTCAGGCTGCCCTGCTGGTTGTCCAGGCGCCCTGCCCCGAGCAGCAGCTCGGCCAGCGAACCGCCGGCCAGCAACTTGCCTTGCTGGTTGCGCACGGTCGAGGCCTTGATCAACAGGCCATCGCTGCCGGCCAGCACCTGCCCACCGACCCGGTTGTCGACTGTGTCGGCGGTCAGTTCCAGGCGGCTGCCCAGCAGTTGGCCGGCGCGGTTGTCGAGGGTGCCATTGCGGACAGTGGCCTTCACCGCCTGCTGGCCAACCACAACGCCGCCCTGGTTATCGATGCTGGCGGCGGTAATGTCCACGCCGCCGGCGGTCGCCTGCAAGCGTCCGCCACGGTTGTCCAGGGTGTCGCTGACGGTCACCGCCAGGTCGCGGCTGGCCACGATCTGGCCGCTGTTGACCAGGCCGGTGCTGGTGAGGCTCAGATCGGCGCTGTCGTTGCGGTGCTTGTCCGCCTCGACCCCGGCCTCGATCACCCCTTGGTTGCGCACCTGCGCACCGTCCACCTTCACGTGCTGGCGCGCTGCCAGGCTATGGCGCACCTGCACATCACCGCTGCTGTGCACACTGGCGTTGCGCCCGGCGTAGGTGCTGCCGGTCAGCTCCACTTCGTCGGCCTTGAGCTTTACATCGCGGCCAGCGCTGGCGTTGGCCAAGGTCAGCTTGCCGCTGGCGTCGATGTCCAGGTCGCCGGCATCCACCGCCATATCGCCAGCCAAGCGCACGCCCACGCCCTGCTCGGTGCCCACCAGGCGGATCGCCCCGGCGTACATGCCGCCCAGCGCCGTACTGTCGATGGCCAGGCTCGGCGCCGCGCTGCCGTCACTGGCACGGGCAGTGGCCTTGAGAGTGTTGGCATCGACGTCGTTGCGCCCGGTAACGATGTCCAGCTGTTTGGCGTGCAGCTTGGCGTTGACCTTGGCGCTGCGGGTGATCAGCTCGAAGCGGTCGACGTTGCGCGCGTCCAAACCAGTGCCTTCGATGGCGATGGTGCCGCCGTCGACCTGGTAGCTGCGCACCTGGCCGTTGCCGTCGAGGATCGGCTTGCCGGTGCTCAGGGTCACCCGCGGGGTGTTGATGAAGCCGCAGCCATCGCAGGTGATGCCATGGGGGTTGGCGACGATCACCCGGGCGCTCTGCCCGGCCACCTCGGTGAAGCCGCGCAGGTGGCTGGGGTTGCTGCCGTTCACTTCGTTGAGAATGGTGCTCGCCGCCGCGCCCTGCAGGTTGGGGTTGCCGAGGATGATCCCGCCCAGTTGCGTGCTTTGCGTGCGCCCGGTGGCGTTGTTGAGGATCAGGCCTTCGCGACCGACGTTGTAGTCGCTGAACTGGTTGTGCGACAGGCCGCTGCCGTTGGGCGCGGCGATGTTGACGATGGGAACGCCATTGCCGGCCTGGCCGAGGCTGGTGCCCGGCCTGCTGACCGCGATGCCGTCGGCCTGGGCCCACAGCGGCTGCCAGAACATGACGTTGGCCAGCAGCAAAGCCAGGGCGCGCTTGGGCAGGCCGCAGAACTGCTCACGGAGCTGAATGGCGGCCGAAGGGCGGCCAGCCAGGAAGGCAAAGAAGCGAACGTCCATGTGAGGTCTCGCGAATCAGCGGTTCAGATGAAGAAGTCGAAACGGAAGAACACGGGGCGTTCTTTCTCGGTCAGCACGCCGGGGCGTTCCAGGGTGTGGGCGAAGGTCACACTGGTGCCGACGTGCTCGCCCCGAGCGATAAGTTGCAGCGCATGGCTGCTGGCGCGGCCATGGAATTCGCCGTTGTAGCGGTCATTGCTGATCACCCCGACGTCGTAGCCCAGGCCCATTCCGTACTGGTTGAACACGGCGCGCAGCGGCTGCCAGGCGACCGGGCGGGTCCAGCGCAGGTCGCTGCGCCAGTAGCCGCCGCTGTCGCCCGACAGCGACTGCTCGCGCAGGCCGCGGATCGAGCCCAGCCCGCCCAGGCTGATGCGCTGCGGGCTGAACAGCACGTCCTCGCTGTGCTGCCCGGTGGCCAGGCTGCTGAAGCTCAGTTGCTCGCCCCACAGCTCGAAGCCCTGGATGAAGCTGACGGTGGCGCTGTACTTGCGGTAGCGCGCCACCGGCTCGCCCGGGCGCGGGTGGCCGTTGCCCTGGACGTCGAAGGCGCCGGTGCCTTGCTGCAGGCCCAGGTCGAGGTTGACGAAAGCGTTACCCAGGCGCCGGCCATGGTTGATGCCGAACTGCGCTTCACTGAGGCGGTTGCTGCTGCCGCGCAGGCGGCTGTCTTCGATGTAGTGGTTGGTGCGCAGGTGGGACATGCCGGCGCTGAGCGAAGTCTTGCTGGTGGCGTCGCGGTGCACCACGCGCTCGGCACGCAACTGGTGGCTCTGGCCGTCGCCACTCTGCTTGAAAGCAAAGCCCTGGGCGAAGATCGGCGAGCGGTATTCGCTCTCCCTGTAGCTGTAGCTGAAGTTCCACCAGCCCCAGGGCAGGTTGTACCAGAGCATGCCGTTTTTCGAGCCCTGGGTATGGTCGCTGACCACGTCGTGGCCGCCACGCAGCACCAACTGGTCGGCCAGGCCCAGCGGGCTGTCCCACTCCAGGCCTAAGTTGAGCATCTGCTCGCCGGTGCTGGGCTGGCCTTCGTTGTTGCGCGACAACGAGGCGCGCCAGGGCTTTTGTGGCTGGTTGCGCACCAGCACCTCGGTGCCGCCGACCGCCTTGCCGGGGGCCAGCTCCATCTGCGCCTGGTTCGACGGCAGGCGGTTGAGCTGGTCGACCATCTGCTCGATCTCGCGCAGGTTCAGCGACTCGCCGCGGCTGCCGGGGAAGGTCATGCCCAGCTCGCGGGTGGACAGGCCACTGCCCTCGGCCGGGCGCAGGCCTTCGAGCCGGCCTTCCACCACCGACACCTGCAGGTGGCCGGCGGAAAGGTCCTGCTGCGGCAGGTAGGCACGGCTGGTGACCATGCCGCGCTCCAGGTACAGGTTGGTGATGGCCTTGAGCAAGTCGTTGAGCTGGCTGACGCCCAGGCACTGGCCGATGAAGGGTTTGAGTACTTGCGTACGGTCGGCTGCCGACAGGCTGTCGGCGCGCTTGAGGTCGATGCTGCGGATGTCGAAGCAGCGCTGCGCCGGTGCACGCTCCTGGGGCGCAGGGCCTTCGGCCTTGCCGGGCAGGTTGCGCAGCTCTTCGAGGCGCCGCTGCTGCTCTTCGAGCAAGCGGTTCTGACGTTCGCGGATCAACTCCTGATCGCCGGACGAGGCCCAGGCCAATACGCTGCCAAAGCTGCCCAGCAAAATGCAAAACACCAAACGCCATGCAAGTAGACTGTTCATGTTCCTCCCTGAAACAGCATTCACTTCCACGATTGGCATCTCCAGCACCCCGAATTGCAGGTGGGCTGGAAACCTGAAAAAGCGAAGCTAGAGGAACAATCCCGGGCTCGATAGAGGGAGAACGGCGCGAAACAGGCATTAGAGAAACCAGCTACCAACTTCGACGAACGCGGCTACAAGCTGGACTTTGAACAGACAAAATGTTGCACGAAACCAGCAGGCAAACCTTGCCTGTCATCCCCCACACTCCCGGTTTAACCTTCAGTTAATGCCTCCCGGCCAGCATGGCCGCATTCCAAGCTCTGCCAAGGCCTCGACATGCGTGTGCTCCTGCTCTTCCTGACCTTTCTGCTCGCCGGCCCGCTCCAGGCCAACCCGTTTGCCGCCAAACCGGACTTCCTGCCGGTGAACCAGGCCTTCGTGCTGACCCACGACCGCCTCGCCAACGGCCAGGTGCGCCTGCATTTCCAGATCCAGGACGGCTATTACCTCTACCAGAAGCGCCTGAAGTTCGACGGCCTGCCGCCTGAGCAGCACCCGCAGCTGCCCCAGGCCGAAAACCATCACGACGAGTTCTTCGGCGACAGCGCGGTGTATCGCACCGAGTTGGAGCTGCTGTTGCCGGCCAACGCCAGTGGCGAGCTGCGCCTGGGCTGGCAGGGCTGCGCCGACGCCGGGCTGTGCTACCCGCCGCAAACCACGCCGATCGCCCTGGGTGGCACCCAGGCGCCGACGCCGGGCGCTGAGCAGGCCAGCGACCAGGCCCTGGCCGGCACGCTGCAGCAGAGCAACCTGGCCTGGAGCCTGCTGGCATTTTTCGGCCTGGGCCTGCTGCTGGCCTTCACCCCGTGTTCGCTGCCGATGCTGCCGATCCTCGCCGGGCTGGTCATGGGCAATGGCGCCAGCGCCCGCCGTGGCTGGGTTCTGGCCGGCGTGTATGTGCTGAGCATGGCACTGGTGTATGCCGCGCTGGGGGTGGTCGCCGCGCTGCTGGGCGCCAGCCTGCAGGCCTGGTTGCAGCAGCCGTGGCTGCTGGGCAGCCTGGCGGCGCTGTTCGTGCTGCTGGCCCTGCCGATGTTCGGGGCCTTCGAGTTGCAGCTGCCAGTGGCGCTGCGTGATCGCCTGGACCGCGCCGGGCAAGGCACCCGCGGCGGCAACCTGTATGGCGCGGCACTGCTCGGCGCGTTGTCGGGTTTGCTGATGGGCCCGTGCATGACCGCGCCGCTGGCGGGCGCGCTGCTGTATATCGCGCAAAGCGGCGATGTGCTGCACGGGGCGCTGGTGCTGTTCAGCCTCGGGCTGGGCATGGGCGTGCCGCTGATGTTGCTGGTGACCCTGGGCAACCGCTACCTGCCGCGCCCAGGCGCCTGGATGAACCTGGTCAAGGGCCTGTTCGGCTTCGTGTTCCTGGCCATGGCCCTGTACACCGTGCGCACCCTGCTGGCCGAGCCCTTGCTCCTGGCCCTGGCCGGCGCTTGGCTGATCGCCCTGGGCTGGGCCGCCTGGCCGGCCCTGCATCGTTTACCTGCCCTGCGCGCGGTGCCGCTGCTGGGGGCCCTGTGGGGCGGCCTGCTGCTGGTCGGTGCGGCGGCGGGTGGCAGCAACCTGTGGCAGCCGCTGCAGCCCTTCGCGGGCAATACCCAAAGTGCCGTACAGGCCACCGCGCATGACGCCTTCGTCACGATCAGCAACCCTGTCGACCTGCAGCGCGAGCTCGATGCCGCCAAGGCCCGTGGCCAGTGGGTGCTGGTGGACTACTATGCCGACTGGTGCGTGTCGTGCAAGGTCATGGAAAAACAGGTGTTTGGCCGTGCCGATGTGCAGGCCAGCCTCGACGGCGTGCACCTGCTGCGCCTGGATGTCACCGCCGACTCGCCGGCCAGCCGCGAGCTGCTGCAGCGCTACCAGGTGCCAGGCCCGCCCAGCCTGATCTGGGTCGGCCCGGAAGGCGACGAACGCCGCGCCCGGCGCATCACCGGCGAAATCGACGCCGCCGGTTTCCTGCAACACTGGGCCCAGACCAGGAGCCAAGGCTGATGCTGACCGTCACCCTCGGGCCATTGACCATGGCCCTGAACCACCTGCTGTTGCTCGCGGCGCTGGGCATCGCCTGCCTGGTCGGCTGGCGCGTGGCCAAGCGCGGTGGCGAGAACCCCGAGTCGGCGTTGTTCAATGTGTTTCTGCTGGGCTTGCTGTGTGCCCGTTTGGGCTTCGTCCTGGCCTACTGGCCGATGTACCGCGACGAGCCGTTGCAAGTCATCGATATCCGCGACGGTGGTTTCCTGCTCTGGGGCGGCCTGTTCGGCATCGTGCTGGGCACGCTCTGGCAGGGCTGGCGTCGCCCCGGTCTGCGCCGCCCACTGGGCTGGGCGCTGGCCAGCGGCGCGCTGTTCTGGGGGCTCGGCAGCCTGGGCAGCCACCTGTACAGCAAGGGCACCGAGCTGCCGCAGTTGACCCTGCGCGACAACCGCGGCCAGGCAGTGGCGCTGCACGACTACCGCGGGCGCCCGCTGGTGATCAATATCTGGGCCACCTGGTGCCCGCCTTGCCGCCGCGAAATGCCGGTGTTGCAGCAAGCCCAGCACGACTACCCCCACGTGACCTTCCTGTTCGTCAACCAGGGCGAAACCCCGGAGAACGTCAGCACCTTCATGGCCACCACCGGCCTGATGCTGTCCCATGTGCTGTTCGACGGCACCGGCGAGCTGGCGCGCAAGGTCGGCTCCATGGCCCTGCCCACCACCCTGTTCTACAACGCCGAAGGGCGGCTGGTCGGCAGCCACCTGGGCGAACTGTCGCGGGCCAGCCTGCGCCACGCCCTGGAACCCTTCGACCGCGCCGACGCGCCCGCCCCACAAGGAAACTGACATGCGATTGAATGCCCTGCTGCCCCTCACCCTCGCCCTGCTGGCCGCCCCCGCGCTGCAGGCCGAAGAACTGCCCAAGGCGATCCAGCAACTGCAAGCCAAGGGCGCGGTGATCAAAGGCAGCTTCAATGCCCCCGACGGCCTGCGTGGCTACGCTGCCGAGTACCAGAACAATGGCATCGCCCTGTACCTCACGGCCGACGGCAAGCATGTGCTGGTGGGCAGCCTGTTCGACGAGCAAGGCAAGGACCTCAGCGCCGAGCCCCTGGAGAAACTGGTGTACGCCCCGATGAGCAAGGCCATCTGGGCAAAGATGGAGAAGACCGCCTGGATTGCCGACGGCAAGGCCGATGCACCGCGCATCGTCTACCTGTTCAGCGACCCCAATTGCCCGTACTGCAACATGTTCTGGCAGCAGGCCCGGCCGTGGGTCGAGTCGGGCAAGGTGCAACTGCGCCATATCATGGTCGGCATCATCCGCGAGGACAGCCCGGGCAAGTCCGCCGCCCTGCTCGCCGCCAAGGACCCGAGCAAGGCCTTGCTTGCCCATGAGTCGGCGGGCAAGGCGAGCACGCTCAAGCCACTGGAGAAGGTGCCGGAAGCGGTGCAGAAGAAGCTCGACGCCAACCAGGCGCTGATGGAAGAGCTGGGGCTGGCGGCGACGCCGGCGATCTTCTTCCAGGATGAGCATGGGCAGTTGCAGAGCCAGCAAGGGGCGCCGCGGCCGGAGATGCTGGGCAAGATACTCGGCAAGCGCTGAAAATGATCGCGGGGCAAGCCCGCTCCCAAAAAACTTTTCACCAGCGGGGGGGGCAGAGATATACAC
>NZ_JBMOWQ010000200.1:0-19740 GCF_049310485.1 Pseudomonas sp. GZD-209 | reverse complement strand
GGGAGGGGGACGCTTCCGCCGCGGTGTGGGTTGGCTGGGGGGGGGGGGTGTCCCCCCCCCGCGATCGTTTCCGCCAGGGACTACTACAGCGCCTCCAGCTCCGCCATCAGATCACTCAACCGATCCACCTTGTCCTCATCCAGCGCACTGCCCTGCAGCCCCTGCACGTACGCCGCCAGTTCCTCCACCGTGCTGCACTCGAACATCGCCCGCAGCGGCACGTTGAGTGACAACGCCTTCTGCACCCGCGAAGCGATCTGCGTGGCCAGCAGCGAGTGCCCGCCCAGTTCGAAGAAGTTGTCGCGCACGCCCACCCGCTCGGCCTTGAGCACGTCGGCCCAGATGCCGGCCAGGGTCTCTTCCAGCTCGCTGCGCGGCGCCAGGTAGTCCTGACTGTGCTGGCCGCCGATATCGATGGCCGGCAGCAGCTTGCGGTCGAGTTTGCCGTTGGCGTTGTGCGGCAGGTTGTCGAACCAACCCCAGTGCAGCGGCACCATGTACTCCGGCAGTTCGGCACGCAGGCGTTGCTTGAGCTGGTCGAGCAGCGCGGCATCGGCTTCGACACCTTGATGGGCCACCAGGTAGCCGACCAGGTGCTTGCCGTTGACGCCTTCCTGCACACCCACGGCGGCATCGCGCAGCTCGGGCTGTTCGTGCAGGCGCGCCTCGATCTCGCCCAGCTCGATGCGGTAGCCGCGGATCTTCACCTGGTGGTCGATACGCCCGACATACTCCAGCACCCCGTCCGGGCGACGACGCGCCAGGTCGCCGGTGCGGTACAGGCGTTCGCCCGGGGCACCGAACGGATGCGGAATGAAGGCCTGGGCAGTGCGCACCGGGTCGCCGACATAACCGCGGCCCACCCCGGTACCGGCGACGCACAGCTCGCCCACCGCACCCAGCGGCACCAGTGCCTGATCCTCGCCCAGCAGGTACAGGCGGTTGTTGTCGGTCGGCGTGCCGATCGGCAGGTAGCTGCCCTGGGTCGATTCGAGATCGACGCGGAAGAACGCCACGTCGTCCGAGCATTCCGCCGGGCCATAGGCGTTGACCAGGCCAATGGCCGGGTAACGCTGCAGCCACTGCGCGGCCAGCTCCGGCGGCATCGCCTCGCCGGTCGGCAGCATCCAGCGCAGGCCGTCCAGCGCCTGGTGATCGTTGGCCAGCATGCCCTGGATCAGCGATGGCACGCTTTCCAGCACGGTGATGCCGGTGGCCTGCACATGGGCCAGCAAACCTTGCGGATCATGGGCGATGGCGTTCGGCACGATCTCTACCGTGGCGCCGAACAGCGGCGCGGCAAGGAACTGCCAGACCGAGATATCGAAGCTCTGCGAAGCGGTCTGGGCGATCACGTCCTGCTCGTCCAGCACCAGGTACGGCACCTTGCTCAGCTGGTTGTTGAGCATGCCGCGCTGCTCGACCATCACGCCCTTGGGCAGGCCGGTGGAGCCGGAGGTGTAGATCACATAGGCAAGGTTGTCCGGCGCGCTGTGGATGCCCGGGTTGTGGCTGGCCACGTTGCTCGCCTGCACCTCTTCCCACACCAGCAGTTTCGGCCGTGCCGCGCCCGCCACTTCGTCGAGCAACTGGCGCGCCTGTTCGGCGCAGGCCGCGCTGCACACCAGCACCGGGGTGCGGCTCAGTTCGACGATGCGTTGCAGGCGTGCCGATGGCAGGCCTGGGTCCAGCGGCAGGTAGCCGGCGCCGGCCTTGAAGCTGCCGACGATCATGCCCAGCAGCGCCAGGCCACGCTCGGCCAGCAGCGCCACCGGCTGGTCGATGGCCACCCCGGCCGCGACCAGGGCATGGCCCAGGCGGTTGGCCGCCAGGTTAAGCCCGGCGTAGTCGAACGATGCCTCCAGGCAGCGGGCGACGGTACGCTGCGGATGCGCGGCAACCCGCGCTTCGAACAGTTCGATGTAGCTCTGTTCCAGCGGATAGGCGTGCTCGGTGCGGTTGCAATCGTCCAGCAGGAAGCGCTGTTCATCCGCGCCCAGCAGCGGCAGTTCGCCTACCTCACCTTCGAAGCCGTCCACCAGCGCCAGCAGCAGGCGCTTGAACTCACCCAGCAGGCGCTCGACGCTCGGGTAGTCGAAGTAGCGCTGGTCGAACGACAGGTGCAGGCCAAGGTCGTCGCCCGGGTAACACACCGCGGTCAGCGGGAAGTTGGTATGGGTGCGGCCCGAATCGGAGCTGGCGTTCAGGTGCTGGGCGTGGTCGAGCACGGCGGTTTCCACCGGGGCGTTCTCGAACACGAACAGGCTGTCGAACAGCGGCTGGCCCTTGGGCAGTTCGCTGCATTCCTGGATCGCCACCAGCGGCAGGTATTCGTACTCGCGCAGCTGCATGTTGCGGTCGAGCAGGCCCTGCAACCACTGGCGCACGCTGCGGCGTTCGCCCGGCTGCGGCAACTGCACGCGCAGGGCGATGCTGTTGATGAACAGGCCGACGGTGCGCTGCATCTGCGGCAGGCTCACCGGGCGCCCCGCCACGGTGACGCCGAACACCACATCGCGCTCGCCGCTGCAACGGGCCAGGGTCAGGGCCCAGGCCGCCTGGGCGAAGGTGTTGACCGTCAGCTGGTGGGCCTGGGCCAGTTCGCGCAGGCGGGCACCTTCAGTGACGTCCAGGCGGGTGTAGCAGTCGCCGACCACCATGCCGTCACCGGCATGATCATGGCGCAGCGGGCGGTCGCTGGGGATTGCCGTGGCACGTTCGAAACCGGCCAGGTTGGCCTGCCACCACTGGCGCGCCTCGCCCAGGTCCTGGCGTTGCAGCCAGCCGATGTAGTCGCGGTAGCGCGGCGGCACCGGCAGCTGCGCCTGACGGCCCTCGCCGAGGGCCTGGTAGAGCTCGAAGAAGTCGTTCATCAGCAGCGAGCGGCACCAGGCATCGATGAGGATGTGGTGGTTGCTCATCATGAACCAGTAGCGCTCATCGGCCACGCGCACCAGGCGCAGGTGGAACGGCGCCTCGCGCAGCAGCTCGAAGCCGGCCTCGCGTTCCTGCTTGTGCAGGGCCTGCAGGCGCGCCTCCTGGGCGGCGTCGTCGAGGCCGCGCCAGTCCTGGTAGTCCACCGGCGTGTTGCCGGCCTTGTGGATGATCTGCAGCATCGCCTCGCCGGCGTTCCAGCTGAACGAAGCGCGCAGCGCTTCGTGGCGGGCGACCACGGCCTGCCAGGCCTGGGCGAAGCGCTCGGGGTCGAGGGCGCTGTTGATGCGGTAGCGGTCCTGCATGTAATACAGGCCGGTGCCTGGCTCCAGCAGGGTGTGCAGCAGCAGGCCTTCCTGCATCGGTGTCAGCGGGTAGACGTCCTCGATCTGCGCGGCGGGCACCGGCAGTGCGTCGATCTGCTCCTGGGTCAGTTGCGCCAGGGGGAAGTCCGACGGGGTGAAGCTGCCGTTGCCATCGGCCAGGCAATGGCCGACCAGCGCCAGCAGTTCCTGGCGATAGGCTTCGGCCAGGGTGGCGATGGTGGCCTGGTCGTAGCGCTCGGCGCTGAAGCTCCAGCGCAGTTGCAGGGCGCCGCCGTACACCTGGCCATCCACGCTGAGCCAGTTCGGCAGCGGCGCGTCCAGGTCATGGGCCAGGCCCGCCGGCGCATCCAGTGGCTGGAACAGCGCGGCCTGGTCGAACTGCTGGTCGAACTGGCCGAGGTAGTTGAAGGTGATACGCGCCTGGGGCAGCGCCGCCATGCGCTCGCGGCCGGCGTCATCGGCCAGGTAGCGCAGCACGCCGTAGCCCTGCCCTTTGTGCGGCACCTGGCGCAGTTGCTCCTTGATGCGCTTGATCGAGGCCGCGCGGGCCACCTCGCCTTCGGCCATGTCCGGGCTCAGGCTCAGCGGATAGGCGTTGGTGAACCAGCCGACGCTGCGGGTCAGGTCCATGTCTTCGAACAGCCCGTCGCGGCCATGGCCTTCCAGTTGCACCAGCACCTGCTCGTCTCCGGTCCAGCGGCACAGGGTGCGCGCCAGTGCGGTCAGCAACAGGTCGTTGACCTGGGTGTGGTAGGCCGCCGGCGCTTGTTGCAGCAACTGGCGGGTCTGCTCGACATCGAGTTCGATGGCCAGGCTCTGGGCATGGCGATGCAGGTTGCCGCCCTGGGGGTGATCGCACGGCAATTCATGGCGGGCGCTGCCCAGCTGGCGTTCCCACCAGCCCAGCTCGTCACGCAGTGAATCGGCGCCCGCATAGCTGGCCAGGCGTGCAGCCCAGTCGCCCATGGCGTGGGTCTTGGCGGCCAGGGTTGCACCGCGATACAGCGCTTGCAGGTCTTCGAGCAGCACACGCCAGGACACGCCATCGACCACCAGGTGATGGATCGCCAGCAGCAGGCGCTGGGCACCCTGGCCGTCGCTGACCAGCAAGGCGCGCAGCAGCGGGCCCTGCTCCAGGTCGAGGCTGCGTTGCACGTCGCTGTACAGCGCCTGGCAGTCGTTGAAGTCGGCCACGGTGGCGGTCCAAAGCAGTGGCTGGCTGTGCGGCTGGGCGTACTCGCCCTGCCAGCGGCCCTGGGCCTGGCTGAAGCGCAGGCGCAGGCTGTCGTGGTGGGCCACCAGCGCGGCCAGGGCCTGCTCCAGTTTCTCCGCCTGCAGCGGCTGGCGCGCTTCGAGCAGCACGGCCTGGTTCCAATGCTGGGGTTGCGGCACTTCGCTGTCGAAGAACCAGTGCTGGATCGGCGTCAGGCCGCTGCGCCCCTGGCGCGGGCCCTGCTCGATGTCGCTCGGTGCCGCGCTGCGGGTGACCACGGCGGCCAGGGTCTGGATGGTCTGGTGCTGGAACAGGTCGCGCGGGGTGAACTGCAAGCCCAGCTGGCGGGCGCGGCTGACTACCTGGATCGACAGGATCGAGTCGCCGCCCAGTTCGAAGAAGTTGTCCTGCACGCCGATGCGCGAGACGTTGAGCACGTCGCGCCAGATCTGCGCCAGTTGTGTTTCCAGCTCGTTGGCCGGGGCCTGGTAGTGCTGGCGCGCCTGCTCAAGGTCCGGCGCCGGCAGCGCACGGCGGTCGAGCTTGCCGTTGCCCATCAGCGGCAGGCTGTCGAGCAGCACCAGGTGCGCCGGCACCATGTAGTCCGGCAGGTGCTGACGGGCGTCGGCCTTGACCGCTTCGCGCAGCAGGGCCTGGGCATCGCTGTCGGCCTTGGCGTGCGCGCACACCAGGTAACCCACCAGTTGCTTGCCGCCCGGCAGGTCGAGGGCCAGGACCACGGCCTCGTCGACATCGGCATGTTCCTGCAGACGGCTTTCGATTTCGCCCAGCTCGATGCGGAAGCCGCGGATCTTCACCTGTTGGTCGGCGCGGCCGACGTACTCCACCAGGCCATCGGCGCGCAGGCGCACCAGGTCGCCGGTGCGGTACAGGCGCCCGCCGCCGTGGCTGAACGGGTCGGCGACGAAGCGCTCGGCGCTCAGGCCCGGGCGGTCGTGGTAACCCTGGGCCAGGCCGGCGCCGCCGACGTACAGCTCGCCGATGCCGCCTTGCGGCAGCAGCGCCAGGTCGTCGTCGAGGATGTAGGCGCTGCGGGCACCGATCACCCGGCCGATCGGCACGCTGCCAGCGTCGCTTGGCAGTTGCTCGGGGGCCAGGCAGGCCAGCGGCATGACCACGGTTTCGGTCGGGCCGTAGGCGTTGAAGAACTGCTGCGGGGCGAACGCCTGGCGAATACGTTGCAGGTGCTCGCCCGTCAGTGCCTCGCCGCCGGTGATCACCAGGCGTACCGGCAGCTGCTCGCCCTGCCCGGCCAGGTACTGGGCCAGCTGGCTGCCGTAGCTCGGGGTGAAGCCGAGGATGCTCACCTGTTGCTCACGCACCAGCTGGCAGATGTCTTCGGCACCCCATTGGCCCTGGGCGCGCAGCACCACGCGGGCACCGCACAGCAGCGGGGTCAGCAGGCGTTCGCTGGCGGCGTCGAAGTTGATCGAATAGAAGTGCAGCTCGCAGTCGTCGCTGCGCATGCCGAACTCGGCGATCACCGCCTGGCAGTGCATGGCGATCTCGCCGTGGCTGACCACCACGCCCTTGGGCTTGCCGGTGGAGCCCGAGGTGTAGATCAGGTAGGCCTGGTGCTGCGGCAGGTTGAGGTTGTCCAGCGGCGCGTCGCTGTAGGCGGACAGGCGTGCGGCATCGTCCTCCAGGTTCCAGCTGGCCACCCCTGCGGGCAACTCGCCCAGGGTTTCGAGCAAGCTGCGCTGGCCGATCAGCAGGCCCAGGCGGCTGTCTTCGATCATGTAGCGCAGGCGGTCGAGCGGGTATTCCGGGTCCAGCGGCACATAGGCGCCACCGGCCTTGAGGATGGCCAGCAGGCCGACCACCATCTCCAGCGAACGCTCCAGCGCAAGGCCCACCCGCACCTGCGGGCCGACACCGCGCTCGCGTAGGGCGCGGGCCAGGCGGTTGGCCTGTTGGTCGAGTTCGGCATAGCTCAGGTGTTGGCCTGCGAAGGTCAGCGCCAGTGCCTCGGGGGTACGTTCAGCCTGGGCTGCGAACAGGCCGTGGAGCGTCTGGTTCAGCTCGAAGTCCTGCTGCCCCTGCAACTGGCCCACCAGCACCTGCTGCTCGGCCTCGGCCAGCATCGGCAACTCGCACAGGCGCTGCGCCGGGTTGTCCAACAGCGCTTCGAGCAATTGCTGCCAGTGCTCGGCCATGCGCGCGATGCGCGGTTCGTCGAACAGGTCGCGGCTGTAGGTGAAGCAGCAGCCCAGGCGGCCATCGAGGTCCGTGACCTCCAGGTACAGGTCGAACTTGGTGGCACTGGCGTCGTTGACCAGGTAGTCCACCTGCATGCCCACCAGCTCACGGCTTTGCTGGAAGGCCCAGCGCTGCACGTTGCACATCACCTGGAACAGCGGGTTGTAGGCGCTCGAACGTGGCGGCTGCAGCGCTTCGACCAACTGCTCGAACGGCAGGTCCTGGTGCGACTGGCCGTCGATGATGGCGCTGCGCACCTGGTCGAGCAGCGCGCTGGCGCTCATCTGCCCGTCCACCTCGCAGCGCAGCACCTGGGTGTTGAGGAAAGCGCCGATCAGCCCTTCGCTTTCCGGGCGGATGCGGTTGGCCACCGGCGCGCCGATGCGCAGATCACGCTGGCCGCTGTAGCGGTGCAGCAAGGCGGCCAGGGTGGCGGTCATGGTCATGAACAGGGTCAGGCCGCGCTGGCCATTGAAGGCATGCACGCGCTTGACCAGCGCAGGGTCCAGGTCGAAGCGGTACAGCTCGCCGCGGTGGCTCTGCACCGCCGGGCGCGGGCGGTCGGCCGGCAAGGCCAGCACCGGGTGCTCGTCGCCCAGGCGGTCTTGCCAGTAAGCCAGCTGGCGCGCGCCCTCGCCGCTTTCCAGCCACTGGCGCTGCCAGACGCTGTAGTCGAGGTACTGCACCGGCAGCGGCGCCAGCGGTGATTCGCGCTCGTCGACGAAGGCTTCGTACAGCTCGCCCAGTTCGCGGGCGAAGATGTCCATGGCCCAGCCTTCGGTGACGATGTGGTGCAGGGTCAGCACGAAGTAATGCTCGCGCTCACCGGCCTTGACCAGGCAGGCGCGCAGCAGCGGGCCGCGCGCCAGGTCGAACGGCTGGTGCGCCTGGTCGTCGGCCAGTTGCTGCAGGCGTTGTTGCCGGGCCTCGTCGGGCAAGGCGCTGAAGTCATGCCACTGCAGTTGCAGGTGGCTGTCGTCGTCCACGCACTGGTATGCCTTGCCGTCGATGCTGGGGAAGGTGGTGCGCAGGGTTTCGTGGCGCACGATCAGCGCCTGCAGGGCGCGCTCGAAGGCGTCCACATGCAGCACGCCCTTGAAACGGGCCATGCCGCCGACGTTGTAGGCCGGGCTGTCCGGCTCCATCTGCCAGAGGAACCACATGCGCTGCTGCGAGTACGACAGCGGCACCGCCTGACGGCGGTCGACCCGGGCGATGGCGCCTTGCTGGTTGCGCTCGCCGCTGCCCTGCAGGCGGGCGATCTCGGCGCAGAACGCGCCCAGCTCGCTGGCCTCGAACAAGGCCTTGAGCGGCAGCTCGACGTCCAGCGCCTGGCGGCTGCGCGAAACGATCTGGGTGGCCAGCAGCGAGTGGCCGCCGAGGGCGAAGAAGTCGTCGTGCAGGCCGACCTGGGGCAGGTTCAGCACCTCGCGCCAGATCGCCGCCACCTGCTGTTGCAGTTCGGTTTGCGGCTCGACGTGATCACGCTGCTGCCACACCGGCGCCGGCAGTGCCTTGCGATCCACCTTGCCGCTTGGGCCGAGGGGCATCTGCGCCAGGTGGATGAGTTGCGCCGGCACCATGTAGGCCGGCAGCCGCTCGGCCAGGGCGGCAAGCACGGCGTCGGTCTGTTCGATGCCGCTGTAGTAGCCGACCAGTTGGGCGCCGACGGCGTCCTTGTGGATCAGCACCAGTGCCTGTTGCACACCCGGTTGCGCCAGCAATACTGCCTGCACTTCTTCAGGCTCGACGCGGAAGCCGCGCACCTTGACCTGCTGGTCCAGGCGCCCGAGGTACTCCAGGGATTCACTCTGCACGTGCCAGCGGGCACGGTCGCCACTGCGGTACAGGCGCGCGCCTTCGCCGTCTGGCTGCGGCACGAAGCGCTCGGCAGTGAGGCCAGGGCGGCCAAGGTAGCCACGGGCCAGGCCGGTGCCGCCCAGGCACAACTCGCCCGGTACGCCTGGCGGGGTCAATTCGAATTCATCGTCCAGCACCCGGCACAGCACGTTGCCCAGCGGCCGGCCGATCGGCGAGCGCTCGCCGTCGCTGGCCTGGCAGTGCCAGTGGGTGACGTTGATAGCGGTTTCGGTCGGGCCGTAGCGGTTGTGCAACTGCACCTGGGGCAGCAGTTGCAGAGCGCGGTCGCGCAGGGCCGCGCTCAGCGCCTCGCCCCCGGAGAACAGCCGCCGCAGGCTGGTGCAGCCAGCCGCCAACGGTTCTTGCACGAACACCTGCAGCAGCGGCGGCACGAAGTGCAGCGTGGTCACGCCGTGCTGCTGGATCAGCTGCGCAATGCGCTGCGGGTCGCGGTGCTCGCCGGGGCCGGCCAGGACCAGCTTGCAGCCGGTGATCAACGGCCAGAAGCACTCCCACACCGACACGTCGAAACTGATCGGCGCCTTCTGCATCAGCACGTCGTTGTCGTCCAGCGCGTAGGCCTGCTGCATCCACTGCAGGCGCTCGGCCAGGGCCCCATGGGTGTTGCCCACCCCCTTGGGCTGGCCGGTAGAGCCGGAGGTGTAGATCACGTAGGCGAGGTTGTCGCCGTGCAGGTGCAGCCCCGGGGCCTGGCTTGGCCAGCTGTCCAGGTGCAGCTGGTCGAGGGCGATGGCGCTGACGCCGTCAACCTCCGGCAGGGTTTCGAGCTGGCTGCTGTGGCTGAGCAGCAGGCCGGCGTTGCAATCCTTGAGCATGTAGGCCAGGCGTTCGGCCGGGTAGTCCACGTCCAGTGGCACGTAGGCGCCGCCGGCCTTGAGGATGGCCAGCAGGCCCACCAGCAGCTGCGGCGAACGCTCAAGGGCGATGGCTACGCAGGTGTCCGGGCCGACGCCCTTGTCGCGCAGGTAGTGAGCCAGGCGGTTGGCCTGCTGGTGCAGCTCGGCGTAAGTGAGCTGGCCGCCGTCCCACACCAGTGCGGTGCGCTCGGGGGTCAGGCGGGCTTGTTCGTTGAGCTGCTCGACCAGCAGTTGCTGTGGCTGCGCGGCCGGGGCCTGGCCCCAGTGCAGCAGTTGCGCACGGCTCGGCTCATCGAGCAGTTGCACCTCAGCCAACGCCAGCTGCGGCTGGGCGCACACTTGTTCGAAGAACGCCAACAGGTGGTTGGCCAGGCGCTTGACGGTGGCCGCCTCGAACAGCCCGGCGGCGTAGTCGAAGGCCAGGGTCAGGCGGCCCTGGTGGTCCTCCTCGCTGTGCAGTTGCAGGTCGAACTTGGCCTCGCGGCTGTGCCATGGCAGCTCTTCGGCGAGCAGGCCGGGCAAACGGCGCAGCGCCGAAAGGTCGCGCTGCTGGTGGTTGAACATGACCTGGAACAGGCCCTGCTCACGGGCCTGCGGCAGCGCCTCGACCAGTTGCTCGAACGGCAGGTCCTGGTGGGCCTGGGCTTCGAGGGTGGCCTGGCGCACCTGGTTGAGTAGTTGCGCGAACGGCAGGCGGCCATCGAGCTCGGCGCGCAGCACTTGGGTGTTGATGAAGAAGCCGACCATGCCCTGGGTTTCCAGGCGCGGCCGGTTGGCATTGGGCACGCCAACGCGGATATCGCCTTGGCCGCTGTAGCGGTGCAGCAGCGCCTGCCAGCCGGCCAGCAGAACCATGAACAGGCTGGCCTGCTGGTCGCGGGCCAGGTCCTTGAGGGCTGCGGCGAGTCGGGTCGGCACCTTCAGGCTGTGACGCGCTGCGCGATTGTGCTGCTGGCTGGCGCGGGGCTGGTCGGTGCACAGGTCGAGCACCGGCAGTTCATCGCCCAAGGCGTGCTTCCAGTAATCGAGCTGACGGGCGCTTTCGCCGTCGGCCAGCCACTGGCGCTGCCAGGTGCCGTAGTCGGCGTAGCCCAGTGGCAATTCGGGCAACTGTACCTGCCCTCGCGCGGCGTACAGGCGGGCGAATTCGTCGAGCAGGATGTTCAGCGACCAACCGTCGGCGACGATGTGGTGCAGGGTCACCCACAGCTGGTGCTCTTCGTCATCCAGACGGGCCAGGGTCACCCGCAGCAGCGGGCCCTGGCGCAGGTCGAACGGTCGCTGCGCTTCGTCTTCGCGGCGCGCGGCCACCTCGGCGGGCTCCAGCCCCTCGAGGTCGCAGTGCTGGAGGGTGAACGCAAGGCTCGGCAGGATGCGCTGCACGGCCTGGCCGTCGACCTCGTCGAACAGCGTGCGCAGGGATTCGTGGCGGGCCACCAGGGCCTGGAAGCTGGCCTGCAGCGCGGCCTGGTCCAGCTCGCCGCGCAGGTGCAGGCCGGCGGGGATGTTGTAGGCGGCGGACGCAGGCTCCAGCTGCCACAGCAGCCACAGACGGTTCTGCGCCAGCGACTGGGGCAGGGCCTGGTCGCGGCCTTGGGTTTCGATAGCGCCGGCAGCCTTGCCCCCTTCGGTGAGGACGGCCGCCACCGCGGCACTGTATTCGGCCAGGGTCGGTGCTTCGAACAGGGTACGCAGGCTCAGCTGGATGCCCAGCTCGTCGCCCAGGCGCGCGGTGACCTGGGTGGCGGCGATGGAGTTGCCGCCCAGCAGCAGGAAGTGATCATCCGCCGCCACGGCTTCGACCTTGAGCAGCTCGCGCCAGATACCGGCGATGCGTGCTTGCAGGTCGCTGCCTGCAACCTCTGTGCTGTGCTGCGCGGCGACGGACGGGAAGCGTGCGTAGCAATCCAGGCTACCGTCGTGCATGCGCAGGCGGCAGGCCGCGCGCTGCAGCTTGCCGCTGGAAGTCTTGGGCAGCGCGCCGGGGTTGAGCAGCAGCACCGCCGCGGGGGCCTGGCGGCAGGCGTCGGCGATCACCCGGCGCAGGGTGTTGATCAGCGCTTCGGGGGTGTGCGCCTTCTGCACGTTGCGGCTGATCTCCACCGCCACGCCGATGCCCTCCTCGCCCTGGTCGTCGACGGCGAACACCGCTACTCGGCCTTTGCGCAGCACCTCCACTTCACGCTCCAGGGTCTTTTCCAGATCCTGCGGGTAGAGGTTCTGGCCACGGACGATGAGCATGTCTTTCAGGCGCCCGGTGACGAACACTTCGCCGTCACGCATGAAACCCAGGTCACCAGTGCGCAGCCAGGTCTGGCCATCCATTTCGACGAAGGTGCGCGCGCTGGCTTCGGGGTTGCGCCAGTAGCCCAGGGCGATGCTCGGGCCGCCGGCCCAGATCTCGCCCACCCGGTTGTCGCCCAGCACCTGCAACTGCTGCGGTTCGACGATGCGCACGGCGTGGCCTGGCTGCGGGTAGCCGCAACTCATCAGCACACTGCCCTGGCCTGGCTCGGCGCGGTTGGCGGCAAACGCCTCGGCGTCCAGCTCCAGCGCGCCGATGCCCTGGCCACGGCGGCTGCCGCTGACGAACAGGGTGGCCTCGGCCAGGCCGTAGCTGGCGAAGAAGCTGCTGGCCTGGAAGCCGCAGCGGGCGAATTTGTCGGCGAAGGTGTCGAGGCTGTCCTGGCGGATCGGTTCGGAGCCGGAATAGGCCACGCGCCAGCGGCTGAGGTCGAGCCCGGCCAGGGCGGCCTCGCTGACCCGTTCGCTGCACAGGCGGTAGGCGAAGTCCGGGCCGCCGCTGATGGTGCCGCCGTACTCGCTGATGGCCTGCAGCCAGCGCTGCGGCCGGGCGAGGAAGTAGCCGGGCGACATCAGCACACAGGGCACGCCGCTGAAGATCGGCTGCAGCAGGCCGCCGATCAGGCCCATGTCGTGGTACAGCGGCAGCCAGCTGACGATCACGTCGTCGGGGTTCAGGTCGATGCCGAAGCCCTGGCGGATCAGTTGTTCGTTGGCCACCAGGTTGCCGTGGCTGACCTGCACGCCTTTGGGCAGCGCAGTGGAACCGGAGGTGTACTGCAGGAAAGCGATATCGTCATTGGCCAGCGCAGGTTCACGCCATTGTTCGGCCAGCTGCGGGTCAAGACTGTCCACGGCCAGCAGCACCGGAGCATTTTCCCCGACGAGCGCATCCAGGCCCTGCAAGCTCTCGCACAGCGCCCCCACCGTCAGCAACAGGCGCGGCTGAGCGTCATCGATGATCGACAGCAGCCGTTCCTGGTGGTGCTGGCGGGCAGATTCCGGCGGGTAGGCCGGCACCGCGATCACCCCGGCATACAGGCAGCCGAAGAACGCCGCGACGTAGTCCGGGCCGCTGGGGAACAGCAGCACGGCACGCTCACCGAAACCGGCACGGGCCTGCAACGCGGCGGCAATGGTGCGCGCGCGCTGGTCGAGGTCCCGGTAGCTGAGCACGGCCTGCTCGCCTGGCGCATCGGCCAGAAAGCGCAAGGCGACGCGCTCCGGGGTCTGCTCGGCGCGTTGCGCCAGGGCCTGGACCAGCGAGTGCGGGAGTTCGAAGGCGTCCGTCATGGAATGTTCCTGCCAGTGTCTGGTTGAGTCGTGCCGATGCTGTACCGCGCCAAGCTGGCGGGCAGCGCTGGGCAGCCGGATGTACACAGGGGAACGGATGGACGGGGGAAGAAATTAGCCCCGCCGGGCAGCGGCCAGAGGCGTTGGGGCCTGCGACGGTTTGAAGCAGTTCACAGTGTTCGGCTTAGAACCAGATCGAAGGCCAAATCATTAACTTTCGTATTTGACAATCATTATCATTATGAATAGTTTGTCGCACGTCGTAGGAAGCCTCCCCACGGGATGTGCTCCCTTTCCCTCTGAGACAAGGTGAAAATTCCATGGCGGAACAACTGTCCACAAGTAAGTGCGATTCACCGCTGCTCCAGGCGTTCGTCGACAACCGCAGCATCCTGGTCAAGATTGCCGCGCGCATCACTGGCTGCCGTTCGCGCGCCGAGGATGTGGTACAGGACGCGTTCTTCCGACTCAGCGCCGCGCCGCAGATTACCTCTTCGTTCAAGGCCCAGCTCAGCTACCTGTTCCAGATCGTGCGCAACCTGGCCATCGACCACTACCGCAAGCAGGCCATGGAGCTGAAGTACTCCGGCAGCGAGGAGGAAGGGCTGAACGTGGTCATCCAGAACGCCTCTCCCGAAGCCACGCACATCAACCTGGCCACCCTCGAACACATTGCCGAAGCGCTCAACGAACTGCCCCAGCGCACCCGTTACGCCTTCGAGATGTACCGCTTGCATGGCGTGCCGCAGAAGGACATCGCCAAGGAACTGGGGGTGTCGCCGACGCTGGTCAACTTCATGATCCGCGATGCCCTGATCCATTGCCGCAAGAGCAGCCGCCAGGTCTGATGCCTTCATCGCGGGTCAAGGCGCATCGGCGCACCGCCGCTCCCACGCATGCAACACCAGCAGCGTGGGAGCGGGCTTGACCCGCGATGGCTTTCACGAAAGCTTGCAGCGCTCGAAGAACCGCTCCCGCCCCAGGATCATCAACGCCGCCCGCTTGTGCGGGAAATCGAACTCTTTCTCGCAGTGGAAACACTGGTCGTGCATGTAGCCGATCATCTTGCCGTTGTCGGCGCGCGGCTCGGCCACCACCCGCTGGGTGCGAGGGTCGTCGAGGAACAGGTAGTGCACCAGCGCCGACAACCAGCTGGCGACCTTGTGCGGGCCGCGATGCGCCTCTTCGCCCACCAGCATGTGGATGCCACGGTCGTAGTCGTCGGCCGGGTAGAACGGCGCTATGCGATCTTCCTTGGCCCAGTACGCCTCGAAATAGGCGAACGGCTGGTCGTCGAAGCAACCGATCAGGGTCAGGGTGTGCGGGTCCTGTTCAAGCTTGGTCAGGTACTCGAGGTGTTGCTCGAGCGAGCCGCCCTCCTGCCAGAACTGCTCCACGCGCGGATTGTTCTGCCAGCGGTTGAAACGCTCCAGGTCCTGGCTGATTTCCAGGGTGCGCAGCGAAACCCAGGCCCCCAGACGCGCATCGAAGCGCCGGTACACCTCACCCCGTGGCTTGGGCGCCCGGCGCGGGTGACGTTTGCCATTGCTCAACTGCATCTGCTGCGGATAGACCCCGGCCAGCGACTCGCCGAGCCACGGCTGGGGCAGTTGCCAGAACAGCGTGCGTTCGCACAGGTAACGACCCGGCGCCTCGTCGGGCAGCAGCAGGCCACTGGCGACGGCTTGCGGTATCGGTTGCGGCAGGTGCCAGGCCAGGCGTTGGCAGCCCGGGTCGCGTGACAGCAGCCAGTAGCAGGCGGCCCACAGGGCCTGCTCGGGGCGCTCGGGGCAAATCTGTAGCAGGTGGGCTTCAAGGGTCTCGGCCGGCACCAGGCGCAGGCTGATCAGGGGGCGCCCCTCCAGGGTCAGGCTCAGGCGGCAATCGCCTTCGTCGGCCTGCAGGCTGCGCCAGCGTGGCGCGCAAGGGGGCGTAGCGGCATCGAACGGCATGTCAGGGCTCACAGGAAATGAAAGAAAGGCTCACTCCTGAAAACGTCCTGATGCCCCGGCAATTTAGTCGTGGGGCGCTTCGACCGTGATCTTGTAGGGTTTGAAGATACGCAACAACTCACCGTTTTCGCGCAGCCGGCGCAGCAGCCCGGTGAAGCTTTGCGGGCTGATCGGCGCATCCGGGCGCAGCAATGCGTAGTGGTGGTAGACCTGGTCGACCCGCTGCGAGGCCAACAGCTGGCTGACGCTGGACGGGTTGCGCTTGAGGAAGTCGCTCAGGTACGAGCGAGTGACCAGGGCGATGTCGGCCCGGCCGCGCTCGACCATGGACAGGTTGCTGTCGTGGGAGTAAGTCAGGGTCGCCTGATAGCGTTGCCTGAGCAGCACCGGGTCGGGCTCGAAGTCGGCGAAGGCATAGTGGTAGCCGTTGAACAACGCCAGGCGCTTGCCGTGCAGATCATCGAAATACTGCTGGTCACGCCCCGGCTGTTGGCGCGTGACGAAGATCTCGGCATCCTCCAGCCCCATGTCCACGGTGCTGTGCGCGATCCCCTGCCACCCCCACTGCGGGTTTTCGAAAATCGCCATATCGGTGCGGCCTTGCTGGAAATCGCCAAAGCGCCGGGGAATCGAGGTGGGCACGAGCACGAAGCGGTAGTCGTTCTGCAGCTCGTTCAACGCCTCCACCAGTTGTGGCAGCAGGCCGGTATCAGCGCCCTGCTCGGGGCGCACGGTGTAAGGCGGGAAATGCGCCGCGCCGATCTTCACCTCGACTGCCTCGCCCGCCCACGCTGCTGCCGTCAGCGACAGTGCGGCGAACAACAGCACAGAGCAGGAGAGCTTGAGGCTGGGCAGAGGGATCAAGTCGAGACACTCGTCACGGGTAGTGGCCTGAATGCGCCTAAGCTAGGCGTTTTCCCAGGCGGGCACAACCGCCGGATATGCCAAAGTGCCAGGGGATGTCGCGCGCGCGGACATTGGCTACCCTCTAGGGGCCCGCGCGTGAGGACGCGGGCTACCGCGTATTGATAGGGAGCCTGGCATGGGCCACTGGTTGGTGATCGACCTGGAAGCCACCACCGACGACGGCGGCTGGCCGGTCACGGAGATGGAAATCATAGAAATCGGCGCGAGCCTGGTCACCCGTGAGGGGCGCGAGGTCGACCATTTCCAGCGTTTCGTACGGCCCCGACGGCGGCCGCAGCTGACGCCGTTCTGCCGCGAGCTGACCCATATAAGCCAGGCCGATGTCGACGGCGCCGAGCCCTTCAGCACGGTGTGGGGCGCGTTCGAGCGCTGGCTGGGTGATCACCAGGCGCAGTTGCAGGCCTGGGTCAGCTGGGGCGACTACGACCGCAAGCAACTGCTGCAGGAGTGGCAACTGCATCACCAGCGCAGCCTGCTCGAGCAACTGCCGCACATCAACCTCAAGCAGCGCTTCGCCAAGGCCCGCCACCTGCAGCGGCCGGCGGGGCTCAACAGCGCCCTGCAACTGGCCGGGCTGCAGTTCAGCGGCCAGCAGCATCGCGCGCTGGAAGACGCGCGCAATACTGCCCGGCTGCTGCCGTTGAGCCTACCGCTGGGCGGCGCCTGAAACAGATGACGCAAGGGCGGGCCTTGGGCATACTGGCCAGCCCTTTTTTCATCCCCTTTTTCAGGAGTCGCCCATGTTCAAGGTCAATGAGTACTTCGATGGCACCGTCAAGTCGATCGCCTTCGAAAGCAGCGAAGGTCCGGCTACCGTTGGCGTGATGGCCCCGGGCGAATACGAGTTCGGCACCGCCAAGCGCGAAATCATGCATGTGGTTTCCGGTGCGCTGATCGTCAAGCTGCCAGGCAGCGAGAACTGGGAAACCTTCAACGCCGGCGACAAGTTCAATGTTGCCGCCGACAGCAAGTTCCAGCTGCAGGTGAAGGTCGATACCGCCTATCTGTGCGAGTATCTGGCCTGGGTTGGCCCCCTTTTTGGGGGGCACTCCCCCCCCTGTGGGGGGGCGTTCTTCCCCCGCGATTTCAATCCCGCAGGAACCCCGCCACCTTCTGGGCAGCCGCCTGCAGATGCTGCTCATGGCTGAACCCCGAAGCCTTCAGTGGCTTCAGGTCATGGTCCGCCGCCACCAGCCAGCTCACTTCGATCGCTGGCGATAGTTCATACCCCTGCACCGCTTCCCGATTGCCCAAGGCATCACGCTCCCCCTGGACGATCAGCGTGCGCGTGCGCAGCCCGGCCAGGTGCTCGACGCGGGGCTTGTGCGGCTTGCCCACGGCATAGAACGGATAGCCCAGGCACACCAGCGCATCGGCACCGAGTTCGTCCGCCAACAGGCTGGCCATGCGCCCGCCCATGGACTTGCCACCGACGGCCAGAGGCCCCGCGACCAAAGGTCGCACCTGGTTGTACACATCGCGCCAGCAATCGAGCAGAACCTTCTGCGGATTGGGCGGGCGCCGGCCACCGTCGACACGCCGCTGGGCCATGTACGGAAACTCGAAGCGCACCACCCCTACCCCAAGCCCTGCCAGCCTTTGCGCCATGTCGTCCATGAACCCGCTGTCCATCGGCGCACCCGCGCCATGGGCCAGGATCAGCCAGCTGTTTTGCCCGCTTTCGCCGGTGATTCGCGGAGGATCGCAGCGCAAGCCTGGGGCATTTGCAATCTGCGCCCATTGATCCCCGTCAATACCGGCACTTTGCCCATTAATCATGCTTGCCTCGCTGTCTAGCCTGCCTATAACCGTGGATGGGAACCCATACATGAACACAACCAGCAGTACCGCCTACAACTATCAGGTGGTCCGCCAATTCGCCATCATGACGGTGGTGTGGGGCATCGTCGGGATGGGGCTCGGCGTCTTCATTGCCGCCCAGCTCGCCTGGCCCGCCCTCAACCTTGACCTGCCGTGGACCAGCTTCGGCCGCCTGCGACCCTTGCACACCAACGCGGTGATCTTCGCCTTCGGCGGCTGTGCCCTGTTCGCCACCTCGTATTATTCGGTGCAACGCACCTGCCAGACCACCCTGTTCGCACCGCGCCTGGCCGCGTTCACGTTCTGGGGCTGGCAATTGGTGATCCTGCTGGCGGCGATCAGCCTGCCGCTGGGCTACACCAGCTCGAAAGAGTACGCCGAACTGGAATGGCCGATCGACATCCTGATCACCATCGTCTGGGTCGCCTATGCCGTGGTGTTCTTCGGCACGCTGATGAAGCGCAACACCAAGCACATCTACGTGGGCAACTGGTTCTTCGGCGCGTTCATCCTCACCGTGGCGCTGCTGCACATCGTCAACAACCTGGAGCTGCCGGTCAGCCTGACCAAGTCGTACTCGGTGTACGCCGGGGCCACCGACGCCATGGTGCAATGGTGGTACGGCCACAACGCCGTGGGCTTCTTCCTCACCGCCGGCTTCCTCGGGATGATGTACTACTACGTGCCCAAGCAGGCCGAGCGCCCGGTGTATTCGTATCGCCTGTCGATCGTGCACTTCTGGGCGCTGATCACCCTGTACATCTGGGCCGGCCCGCATCACCTGCACTACACCGCGCTGCCGGACTGGGCGCAGTCGCTGGGCATGATCATGTCGCTGATCCTGCTGGCACCGAGCTGGGGCGGGATGATCAACGGCATGATGACCCTGTCGGGAGCCTGGCATAAGCTGCGCAGCGACCCGATCCTGCGCTTTTTGGTGGTGTCGCTGGCGTTCTACGGCATGTCCACCTTCGAAGGCCCGATGATGGCCATCAAGACGGTCAACGCCCTCTCCCACTACACCGACTGGACCATCGGCCACGTGCACGCCGGCGCCCTCGGCTGGGTGGCGATGATTTCCATCGGCGCGCTGTACCACACCATCCCCAAAGTGTTCGGCAAGGAGCGCATGTACAGCCTCGGGCTGATCAACGCGCACTTCTGGCTGGCAACCATCGGCACCGTGCTCTACATCGCCTCGATGTGGGTCAACGGCATCGCCCAGGGCCTGATGTGGCGCGCGGTCAACAGCGACGGCACGCTCACCTACTCGTTCGTGGAAACCCTGGTGGCCAGCCACCCAGGCTTCGTCGTGCGCTTCGTCGGCGGCGCGATCTTCCTCAGCGGCATGTTCCTGATGGCCTGGAACACCTGGCGCACGGTGCGTTCGCCAAGCGTTGTGGAAGCCCCTGCCAACGCCCAGCTGGCTTGAGGAGTAGAGCCTGATGAAACATGAAGTCGTTGAGAAAAACATAGGCCTGATGGCGCTGCTGATGGTGTTCGCCGTCAGCATCGGCGGCCTGACCCAGATCGTCCCGCTGTTCTTCCAGGACGTCACCAACAAGCCGGTGGAGGGCATGAAGCCTTACACCGCCTTGCAGCTCGAAGGCCGCGATATCTACATCCGCGAAGGCTGCGTGGGTTGCCATTCGCAGATGATTCGCCCGTTCCGCGCCGAGACCGAGCGCTACGGCCACTACTCGGTGGCCGGTGAAAGCGTGTGGGACCACCCGTTCCTGTGGGGCTCCAAGCGTACCGGCCCGGACCTCGCCCGTGTGGGTGGCCGCTACTCCGATGACTGGCACCGCGCGCACCTGTACAACCCGCGCAACGTGGTACCGGAGTCGAAGATGCCGTCCTACCCCTGGCTGGTGGCGACCCAGGTCGACAACAGCCACACCGACGTCAAGCTGCGCACCCTGCGCACCCTCGGCGTGCCGTACACCGACGACGACATCGCCGGGGCCCGCGACGCAGTCAAGGGCAAGACCGAGATGGACGCGCTGGTCGCC
>NZ_JBMOWQ010000199.1:0-46670 GCF_049310485.1 Pseudomonas sp. GZD-209 | reverse complement strand
GCAATCTCAAATGACTATGTGATTTCTCGCATGGCCACTTGTGATGCTGATAATCTTTTTGACTATCAGTCCGTACTCACAAGCACCCACACGAATTGCTTGATTCAATTTGTTAAAGAGCGTTTGGTTAAGAGCTTTTCGTCTCAACCGAGGCGCGCATTCTACGCTTTCCTCATTTGCTGTCAAGCGTTTATTTTGAAGTTCTTTCCGAGAAACTCGTTTAGCTTCAACCGCTTAACTCGCTGCGATCTCTCGTAGCGGGAGGCGAATCATACAGCGTTACAACCTGCTGTCAACCACCTTTTTCACCGCTGCCGATCGTGAGACCGAAACGCTTCCGGAGCTTTCGAATCGCTTAACTCGTTGAATCTCAAGGAGTTTTGCGTTCTGTTGTCGCTGGAAGTGGGGCGCATTATAAGGGGATCTGAAACCCCGTCAACCTTTAATTTCAAGAAAGCTTCATTTGCCTGAAAACAAAGCGGGGAGGCCTGTCGGCCTCCCCGCTTTTATATAGCAACCGCGCTTACAGGCTCGGGAACGCAAACTGCGAAGCCTCATGGCTGGCCCGCTGCGGCCAACGCTGAGTGATCGCCTTGCGACGGGTATAGAAGCGCACACCATCCGGACCGTAAGCATGCAGGTCACCAAACAGCGAACGTTTCCAACCACCAAAGCTGTGGTAAGCCACCGGCACCGGCAGCGGCACGTTGACCCCGACCATGCCCACTTCGATCTCGTCGCAGAACAGCCGCGCTGCCTCACCGTCACGGGTGAAGATACAGGTCCCGTTGCCATACTCATGATCGTTGATCAGTTGCATGGCCTGCTCCAGGCTGTTCACCCGCACCACGCACAGTACCGGCCCGAAGATCTCTTCCTTATAGATGCGCATCTCGGGGGTGACCTTGTCGAACAGGGTGCCACCGACGAAATAACCATCTTCGTTACCCGCCACACGCAAGCCACGGCCATCGACCACCAGCCGGGCGCCAGCGGCGACGCCGTCGTCGATGTAACCCAACACTTTGTCACGCGCTGCAGCCGTCACCAACGGGCCCATGTCCAGGCCACAGGACGTACCGGCACCGATCTTCAGCGCCTTGATCTGTGGTTCGAGCTTGGCAATCAGGGCATCGGCCACCTGATCACCCACACACACCGCCACCGAAATGGCCATGCAGCGCTCGCCACAGGAACCATAGGCAGCCCCCATCAGCGCGCTGACCGCGTTGTCGAGGTCGGCATCCGGCATCAACACGGCGTGGTTCTTCGCACCGCCCAAGGCCTGGACGCGCTTGCCGCGCTTGGTGCCCTCGGCATAGATGTACTCGGCGATCGGGGTCGAACCGACGAAGCTCAGGGCTTTCACCTCCGGCGCCTCGATCAGCGCATCGACCGCTTCCTTGTCGCCATGCACGACATTGAGGATGCCCTTGGGCAGGCCGGCCTCCAGCAGCAGCTGGGCGATATAGAGGGTAGAGCTCGGGTCACGCTCGGACGGCTTGAGGATGAATGCGTTGCCGCAGGCAATGGCCAACGGGTACATCCACAGCGGCACCATTGCCGGGAAGTTGAACGGGGTGATACCAGCCACCACGCCAAGCGGCTGGAAGTCGGACCATGCATCGATGTTCGGGCCAACGTTGCGGCTGTACTCACCCTTCAGTACTTCTGGCGCAGCGCAGGCGAACTCGACGTTCTCGATACCGCGCTTCAGTTCGCCAGCAGCGTCTTCCAGCGTCTTGCCGTGCTCCTCGCTGATCATCTGCGAGATCTTCGCTTCGTTCTGCTCAAGCAGTTGCTTGAAACGGAACATCACCTGGGCGCGCTTGGCGGGCGGGGTGTTGCGCCAGGCCGGGAAAGCGGCCTTGGCCGAATCGATGGCTTCCTGGACAGTGGCGCGGCTGGCCAGCTCGACCTTGCGCACGGCCTGGCCGGTGGACGGGTTGAAGACATCGGCGGTGCGCTCGCCCTTGGTAACCAGCTCGCCGTGGATCAGGTGCTGAACAATGCTCATGCAGAACTCCAGATAAAGAAGGGAGTGCCAGGCGCGTGACGTTCACGCGCCTGGCATCAGAATCAGAAAGATCAGTCGACTTTGTTGAGGGCTTCGCCCACCGCGTCGAACAGGCGGTCCAGCTCCTGCGGCTGGGTATTGAAGGTTGGCCCGAACTGCAGGGTGTCGCCCCCGAAGCGCACATAGAAGCCGGCTTGCCACAGCTTCATCGCGGCCTCGTAAGGGCGGACGATGGCATCACCGTCACGCGCGGCAATCTGGATCGCGCCGGCCAGGCCGTAGTTGCGGATGTCCACGATGTTCTTGGTGCCCTTCACGCCGTGCAGCAGCTTCTCGAAGTGCGGCGCCAGTTCGGCGGCGGACTGCACCAGGTTCTCTTTCTGCAGCAGGTCCAGCGCGGCGATACCGGCGGCGCAGGCGACCGGGTGCGCCGAGTAGGTGTAGCCGTGGGGGAATTCCACCGCGTACTCAGGGGTCGGCTGGTTCATGAAGGTCTGGTAGATCTCGCCAGTGGCGATCACCGCGCCCATCGGGATGGCGCCGTTGGTGACCTGCTTGGCGATGCACATCAGGTCCGGGGTCACGCCGAAGGCCTCGGCACCGGTCATGGCGCCCATGCGGCCGAAGCCGGTGATGACTTCGTCGAAGATCAGCAGGATGTTGTGCTGCGTGCAGATCTCACGCAGACGCTTCAGGTAACCCTTCGGCGGCGGCAGCACGCCGGCGGAACCGGCCAGTGGCTCGACGATCACCGCGGCGATGTTCGAGGCATCGTGCAGTTCGATCAGCTTGAGCATCTCGTCGGCCAGGGCGATACCGCCCTCCTCCGGCATGCCCTTGCTGAAGGCGTTGACCGGCAGCACGGTATGAGGCAGGTGGTCGACGTCCAGCAGTTGGCCGAACATCTTGCGGTTGCCGTTGACGCCGCCCAGGCTGGTGCCGGCGATGTTCACACCGTGGTAGCCACGGGCACGGCCGATGATCTTGGTCTTGGTGGCCTGGCCTTTCAGGCGCCAGTAGGCACGGACCATCTTCAGCGCGGTGTCGGCGCATTCGGAGCCGGAGTTGGTGTAGAACACGTGGTTCAGGTCACCTGGCACCAGGTTGGCAATTTTCTCGGCCAGCTGGAACGACAGCGGGTGACCGAACTGGAAGGCCGGGGAGTAGTCGAGCGTGGCCACCTGGCGGGCCACCGCTTCGCTGATTTCCTTGCGGGTATGCCCGGCGCCGCAGGTCCATAGCCCCGACAAAGCGTCGAAGATCTTGCGCCCCTTGTCATCGACCAGGTAGTTGCCTTCTGCCGCCACGATCAGCCGCGGGTCGCGGTGGAAGTTGCGGTTGGCGGTGTAGGGCATCCAGTGGGCATCCAGCTTGAGCTGGCTGGCCAGGCCGGAATGGGCGGTTTCGGGCATGTTCATCGGCGGTTCCTCGGAAGACGATTAGGCAACGATGGATGTTGTTGCAGCTAAATTCGCACGGGAATAAAGTCCGGAAAACCCAACATTTCTAATCTTCAGTCAGCAGATAACTAAACATATGAGCCGACGCCCCGATCCCCTCGCCCAAGTCAGTGATTTCGATATTCGTTTGCTGAAGATCTACCGCAGCGTGGTGGAATGCGGCGGTTTCTCCGCGGCAGAGAACGTGCTGGGTATCGGCCGCTCGGCGATCAGCCAGCAGATGAACGACCTCGAGCAGCGCCTGGGCCTGCGTCTCTGCCAGCGCGGGCGCGCCGGCTTCTCGCTCACCGAAGAGGGCCGTGAGGTCTACCACTCGGCCTTGCAGTTGCTCAGCGCCCTGGAATCGTTCCGCACCGAGGTCAACGGCCTGCACCAGCATTTGCGCGGCGAGCTGAACATCGGCCTCACCGACAACCTGGTGACCTTGCCGCACATGCGCATTACCCACGCCCTGGCCGAACTGAAGGACCGCGGCCCCGACGTGCGCATCCAGATCCGCATGATCGCCCCCAGCCAGGTCGAACAAGGCGTGCTCGACGGCAGCCTGCATGTCGGCGTGGTGCCGCAGACCAGCCCGCTGTCGGGGCTCGAGTACCAGCCGCTGTACAGTGAGCGTTCACTGCTGTACTGCGCCGTCGGCCACCCGCTGTTCTACGCCGACGATCAACAGGTCGACGACCAACGCCTCAACAGCCAGGACGCCATCGCCCCGACGTTCCGCCTGCCCGCCGATATCCAGGCGCATTACCAGGCACTGCACTGCACCGCCAGCGCCTCGGACCGCGAAGGCATGGCCTTCCTGATCCTCACCGGGCGCTTCATCGGTTACCTGCCCGACCACTACGCCAGCTTCTGGGTGCAGCAAGGCCGACTGCGCGCGCTCAAGCCAGCGCAACGCTTCTACGACCTGGGCCTGAGCTGGGTTACGCGCAAAGGCCGGCGTCCCAACCTGGTACTGGAAAGCTTCCTCGAGAGCCTGGCTGCGACACGTTGATACTTATCCAGGCCGCAAATGCTTGTCACTTCGGCACAGGCAGGTAATCTGTCGAACATTCGTAACGACCCGTCCGGAATCGTCCATGACCCTAGAAGTCCCTGCGCATCGCTCCCCCGCCTCGGGCAAGCCCGCCGGCCGCATCCGCCAGAAGAACGAGCAGGCCATCATCCAGGCCGCCGAAGACGAATTCGCCCGCCACGGCTACAAGGGCACGAGCATGAACACCATCGCGCTCAAGGCCGGGCTGCCCAAGGCCAACCTGCACTACTACTTCACCAACAAGCTGGGCCTGTACATCGCGGTGCTGAGCAACATCATCGAGCTGTGGGACAGCACCTTCAACGCCTTGAGCGTCGACGACGACCCCGGCGAAGCACTGAGCCAGTACATCCGCACCAAGATGGAGTTCTCCCGGCGCAACCCGCAGGCCTCGCGGATCTTCGCCATGGAAGTGATCAGCGGCGGCGAGTGCCTCACCGAATACTTCAGCGCCGACTACCGTGAATGGTTCCGTGGCCGCGCCGCGGTGTTCCAGGCCTGGATGGAGGCCGGCAAGATGGACCGGGTCGACCCCGTGCACCTGATCTTCCTGCTGTGGGGCAGCACCCAGCACTACGCCGACTTCGCCACCCAGATCTGCCAGGTCACCGGCCGCAGCCGCTTGACCAAGCAGGACATGGAAGACGCGAGCAACAATCTTATCCACATCATTCTCAAAGGCTGCGGCATCAACACGCCCGCCTGACCCGGACCTATGCCTTCTACCCTGCTCGACCTCTGCGAGTTCCGCGAGGAAATCCGCAAGAGCCGTTTCATCACCCTGGCCGGCCCGATCGCCAGCCCCGCCGAGGCAATGGCCTTCATCGAACGCCACAGCGACCTGGCGGCCACCCACAACTGCTGGGCCTGGAAGCTCGGTGGCCAGTACCGCAGCAGTGACGACGGTGAACCCGGAGGCACCGCCGGGCGCCCTATCCTCGCCGCCATCGAGGCGCAGGATTGCGACCAGGTGGTGGTACTGGTGATCCGCTGGTACGGCGGTATCCAACTGGGCACCGGTGGCCTGGCCCGCGCTTACGGCGGCGGCGCCAACAAATGCCTGCAGCAAGCCCCCAAACGACTGCTGGTGCAGCGCAGCGAATTTACCTGCAGCTGTACCTTCAGTGAGCTGGCCCTGGTCAAGCTGCGCCTGGCGGAAGTAGACGGCCTGGTGCTGGACGAGCAATTCACCGCCAATGGCGTCGACCTGCATATCGCGCTGGGCGATACACACCAGCACACCCTGCAACAACAACTGGCCGACCTGAGCCGCGGGCGCATCCTGCTGGAACGCTGCTGAGCGTTGCCCACAACTACTGTGGGCCCGCCTGTGGATAAGCTTGGGGCATTCTTGCCCAAGCCTTGCGCTCCAAGGCCTGCAGCGCTTTGATCATATTTTGATCACAATCATGTGACGGTGAGTCAAGTCACTGAAACCCGGTGAGTTATCCCCAGCCTTGAACACCGGTATGCGCTGAAACCAGCGTTTCAGCGGCAATCTGCTTGCACACAATTACTGTGGAGCAGCCTGTGGATAACCGGTGAGCCAGTCAGCCAAAGCCCGACTCCATCGGCTTCGCAGCAAGCTGTTCATTTTTTGTACAGCCCTCATCAGCCGCACAGGCCTGCGACGCTGTACTGGGATATGCTCCTCATCCACGCCCTGCGCATATGAGGGCGCCCACCCTTTGCCATGGGGCGAGCAGCCACTCGCTTCGCCCAATCAAGGAGCATCGCAATGACCGCGAACAAGACCGCCCTGATCATCGGCGCCTCCCGAGGCCTCGGCCTGGGCCTGGTACAACGCCTGCGCGAGGATGGCTGGAACATCATCGCCACCGTACGTGATCCACAGCAGCCCGGCGCCCTCGGTGAAGTACCAGGCGTGCGTATCGAGCGCCTGGAGATGAACGACACCACCCAGCTCGATGGCCTCAAGCAACGCCTGCACGGCGAGATTTTCGACCTGGTGTTCGTCAACGCCGGCGTAATGGGCCCACTGCCGCAGGACCTGGAGAGCGTCCAGGTACCGCAGATCGGCGACCTGTTCATGACCAACGCCGTGGCCCCGATCCGCGTCGCCCGGCGCCTGGCCGGCCAAGTGCGTGAAGGCACCGGCGTGCTGGCGTTCATGAGCTCGATCCTGGGCAGCGTGACCATCCCCGACGGCGGCGAAATCTGCCTGTACAAGGCCAGCAAGGCCGCGCTCAACTCGATGATCAACAGCTTCGTGGTCGAACTGCAGCGCCCCGACCTGTGCGTGCTGGCCATGCACCCGGGCTGGGTGAAGACCGACATGGGCGGCGAGAACGCCGAGATCGACGTGCTCACCAGCACCCGTGGCATGCTTGAGCAGATCAAGGCCCAAAGCGGCAACGGCGGCCTGCGCTTCATCAACTACAAGGGCGAAGCACTTATCTGGTAAGCCCCGGGCGATACAGGCCCGGGTGGGCGCATTGCCCGACCGGGCCCTGTAGAATAGCGGCCAACCGTACCTGATCGAGATTGCACACATGTATGACTGGCTGAATGCCCTACCCAAGGCGGAACTGCACATGCACCTGGAGGGCTCGCTGGAGCCCGAACTGCTGTTCGCCCTGGCTGAACGCAACAAGATCGCCCTGCCCTGGGCGGATGTGGAAACCCTGCGTAGCGCCTACGCCTTCAACAACCTGCAGGAATTCCTCGACCTCTATTACCAGGGCGCCGACGTGCTGCGCACCGAGCAGGACTTCTATGACCTGACCTGGGCCTACCTGCAGCGCTGCAAGGCGCAGAACGTTATCCACACCGAACCCTTCTTCGACCCGCAGACCCACACCGACCGCGGCATCCCCTTCGAAGTGGTACTGCGCGGCATCGACCAGGCGCTCAAGGATGGCCGCCAACAACTGGGCATCAGCAGCGGCCTGATCCTCAGCTTCCTGCGCCACCTGAGCGAAGACGAAGCGCAGAAGACCCTCGACATGGCCCTGCCCTTCCGCGACGCCTTCATCGCCGTGGGCCTGGACAGTTCGGAGAAAGGCCACCCGCCGAGCAAGTTCCAGCGCGTGTTCGACCGCGCCCGCAGCGAAGGCTTCGTGGCCGTGGCCCATGCCGGCGAGGAAGGCCCGCCCGAATACATCTGGGAAGCCCTCGACCTGCTCAAGATCAAGCGCATCGACCATGGCGTGCGCGCCATCGAAGATGAGCGCCTGATGCAGCGCATCATCGACGAACAGATCCCGCTGACCGTCTGCCCACTGTCCAACACCAAGCTGTGCGTGTTCGACCACATGAGCCAGCACAACATCCTCGACATGCTCGAGCGCGGCGTGAAGGTCACCGTCAATTCCGACGACCCGGCTTATTTCGGTGGTTACGTCACCGAAAACTTCCACGCCCTGCACCAGCACCTGGGCATGACCCAGGACCAGGCGCGCCGCCTGGCGCAGAACAGCCTGGACGCCCGCCTGGTACGTTAACCCACCTGCCGGGCGGGAAGGCTGGCGATAGCGTTAATCTGCTGAAGGCCGAGCGGGGTGATATGCACCGCCCGGCTACCTTCCTGTTCACGTACCCAGCCCGACTGCACGAACAGTTTGAGCAGGGCCTGCCCCAGGCTACCGCCCAGGTGCGGCCCCTGATCGCTCCATTCGCTGCAATGGCAGATCACACAATCACGTGGCTGCCCCGGTGCCAACGCATCGATGTACAACCCCATCGCCTGCAGCCGTAGCCGGCCTTCCTGGCTCACGAACAGGTGCTGCTCGCTGCCTTCCAGCCATCCGGCGGCAAGCAGGCGCTGGTACAGCTCGGCGACCACCTCGCCGCCCAGGTGATCGCCGCACAGGCGCGCCTTGCGCATGGACAGTGGTATCTGCAGTGGCGTGCCGGCGCGGGCTCCGGCACGGCTCTCGAGCTGCACGCTGGCCAACGCCTCCACCGCCGCTATCACCTCCGGGTTGGCAAGGCGGTAGAAGCGTTTGCGCCCGCGAATTTCCAGCCGCAGCAAACCCGCGCCGGCCAGCAGGGTCAGGTGCGAACAGGCCGAGGAGGCGCTCAGGCTGGTCATGCTCGCCAGCTCGTCCGCCGCACGCGGAGTACCATCGATCAGTGCCCATAACATGGCACTGCGTTTGGGGTCGGCCATCAGGCCGGCGGCCTGGCTGATACTGTGGACTGCGTTCATCAACCTGAAGCTCCCTGAAAGTTCTCGTCCGAAAAACCAGAGCGAACCTGCCGGTCTCATCAAGGTGGCCCAGACGAGGGTGTCGATGAATGATCGGCGAATGGTGCGATACCCCTGCGCATCCCTGAGCGCTGGTTCGCCCTCTTGGCAGGGAAGTATCTCTGGCTGGCACTGGCTGCCGGGAGCAGTATAAGCCGCGAGAAAGCACGCGCCCTGCCACTGATGGAGCCCAGCCGTAGGGGGGGCACCTGGCTGTCACGGTCGGCGGCAGGCACCTGGCAAGGCCTTTTCCCCCGCGCAACAGCGTCCAAAGCCTGCAACGGCAATCCGCCCCAGTTGCACCGCCCGACAATACCGACAGTTCCCTACATAACTTTCGGGCATCAAACCAGAAAGCTTCCCGGTTCCTGCCCGCCATGACCGTCAGTCCGAGTACTGATATCGGTCATGGCGAGCGCCCTGGGCGGCGCTAAACTTCATCGGCGCTCGCTCACTGGAGGTGGATCGCGATGAAGATTGTCGTCTGTGCGTCGAACCGAAACCCCAATTGCCCGTGGCAGGTCCAGCTTGATCAGCACGTCGTGAGTTTTCGCAGCGAAAGCGAAGCGCGTGCCTTCGTCGCCCTGCTGGAAACGCGGCTCAATGCCCCCCACCCACTCACGCCGAGCGCCTGGCCTGCAAGCGCCGGGTCAGCACTGCGACACTGACCACCAGCGCGCCGCACAGGCTGATCACCAGCGCCATGGGCACCGCGCTGCCGTCGTGCAGCACGCCAACCAACGCCGCCGCACCGGCGGCGACGCTGAACTGCAGGCAGCCCATCAACGCCGAGGCACTGCCGGCCCGCGCACCTTGCCCGCTCATGGCGCAGGCCGAGGCGTTGGGGATGATGCACCCCAGGCTGGAAATGCACACGAACAGCGGTACCAGCAACGGCCACAGTGCGACCGGGTGCAGTGCCGCCACCACCAGCAGTACCAAGGCAGCCGCCAGGTACAACCAGACCGCGCGGGCCAGCAGGAAGGCCGGGCCACGCTTGGCCAACAAGCGGGCATTGACCTGGGCCATGAGGATGAACCCTGCGGCATTGCTACCGAACAGCCAGCCATAGTGCTCCGGCGGTACGCCGTACAGCTTGATGAAAACGAACGGCGAACCGGCGATATAGGCGAACATCCCGGCAATGGCGATGCCACCGGTCAGCGCATGGCCAACAAACGTCCGGTCAGCCAGTAACCGCAGGTATTGGCGCAAGGCGCCAGACAACGGTTGGCGCGGCATATGCGTCGGCAGGCTTTCCGGCAAGCCCAGGCCAACGGCCAACAGACACAGGCCGCTGAACAGGCTCAAGGCAAGGAAGATCGATTGCCAGCCGGCCACATTCACCAGCACGCCACCAAGCATCGGCGCCAGGATCGGCGCCAGTCCCATCACCAGCATCAATTGCGAGAACACCTTGGCCGAGGCCACCGGGTCGCACTTGTCGCTGACGATCGCCCGCGACAACACCATGCCCGCGCAGCCGCCCAGCGCCTGGACGAACCGCGCCAGTATCAAAGTGTCGAGGTTCGGCGCGAAGGCACAGGCCAGCGACGCCACGGTGAACAGGCCGACCCCGAACAACAGCGGGATGCGTCGGCCAAAGCGATCGGCCACCGGCCCATAGGCCAGCTGCCCAAGGGAGAGGCCCAGGAAATAGGCAGCCAGGGTTGTCTGGACATGTTTTTCATCGGTGGCGAACGCCTGAGCCATGGCCGGGAAGGCAGGCAGGTAGAAGTCGATCGCCAGGGGCCCGAACGCACTCAATGCGCCCAGGATCAGCACCATTCGCAGGTTCATCAGGAATCCATAGCAGGCTAAGCAAGTGCCCAGTCTACCTGTACCGCCCGTGGACGCTATCAAAACCTCGCAAAGCACGGTCGATCCGTCTCGAACAAGCACCTGGGACCTAGCAGAAATGCCAGGTTACACACTTTCGGCTGACTTCTAAGATCGCAATCAACGTCCAGCACCCCGTAAAGGCTTGCGTTACAAGCCTGCATGGCCTGTGTCCCTTTGGCCTATGTCTGACAGCAGGAGATAAACATGAACATGTCCCCCACAGGGCCAGGCACCAAAGCGGTTGCCGAACTGTACTTCACCGACCTCAATGACTCGCCCACCAACCCGCGATTGGGCATCGGCTACGAGCTGCTGAAAAGCCCGATCAGGCTGCATGCGGCAATGCCGACCACACCCCGGATCGGCGATTCGGCCGTTCTGTACTGGAACAACCAGCAGGTGGATCGCATCGATATCAACGCAGGGAACATCGGCAATCCACGGCTGGAGTTCAGCGTCCCCACCCTTTACATCCAACCGCCCCAAGGGTCGGCCTACTACGAATACACGGACACCAATGCCGGCAGCACCACGCCAAGCCCGACGCGGACCATCGCCGTCAATACCCTGGTACCCGGCGGGCCGGGACCCGACCCGGCCCCACCGTTCAACGACAACCTGCAAGCCTGTGTCGTCATCCCGAATCCTGTCACCAGCCTGGGCGCCGCAGTCACCGTACAAGTCCCCCAGTGGCTGAACAAGGAAGTGGGGGATGAACTGGTCGTCACCTGGGGAAGCATTCCGGTCCCTCACCCCAAGGTCACCAACCCTGCCGGTGGCGAGACAGTGACCATCCCGGTGGATGTGCTCATGCAGGCGGGAACACAACCCAGCCTGCCGGTGTTCTATGAAATCCGCGACAGCGTCGACAACTATTCACGCCTGGCCCGATCGACCCTGGTACGGGTGGAGTTGCCCGCGCCCCAGGTCATGGCCAATGGCAGCGTCGTCACGCTGATCGACCTGAACGGGCTCAACCAGCTTGAAGCCAGCATCTCGAACTACGGCATGCAACCAGGCGACTTGGTGACCGTCGTCTGGAACGGGGTGGTCGTGCGCCAGAAAACCGAGCCGGTCGTGGTGATCGCCCCATTACGAATCCCACTCGATCTGGCATGGGCCCAGGAAAACAAGGATCGTCAGGTAACCGTGACCTATGTGGTCACGCGCAGTGGCAGGACGATGTCGTCATCCCCAGTCACGCTCCAGGTCGTGGAGGGTGACGAAGGGCTGTTTCTGCCACCACCCACGGTCAACGACCTGCAGAACGGTGAGCTCGACTACTACTGGTTGCTGGATAACCGCGGTGGCGAGGCCACCATCGTCGTACCCGCCTACACCGGTATGAAGCCAGGCCATTCCGTGAGGGTTACCTGGGCCAACAACATCAATTGGAACACCGAAGCCAGGACCGTCGGCGCCATCGGCCCGATGGAGTTCAAGATCCGTAATACCGAGATCATCGACACCATTGGCGGGTCGGCCAACGTCAACTACACCGTGGTCACCGCCACGGGCGCTCCTCCCGTGGCGTCGACGCACACCGTATGTCGCGTCAAGGACAATCCACCCCCCTTCGAGTCGATGCCTCCGCCCACGCTGCAAGGGCTGAACCTGCGGATTCCCAAAAGCGGGCAGACTGCCTGGGCCGTCAGAGTGCGCTGGCATCACCCGGAGTCGGGCTGGCAACAGGACTCGCCAATACTCCGTTACAGTTACAACGGTCAGCCCTATCTGGATTACACGGTGCCCCAGGCATGGGTAACCGCGAACAGAGGGAGACAGGTCTATATCAGCTACTCCATGAGCGTTGGCACTGACCGAATCCGGATTTCACGCTACCTGCGCTACAACGTCGCGGCAGCGGACGAACCGGCCAGCACCGGCATTTCCCAGGGTAGCGACTCATCGACGCAGGCACTGGCCGACAGCCTGCTATCGACGCTTCAGGCACTCAAGCGTTGGCTCAACAGCTGATCGCTGCAGATGAGGGCCAAGGGTGCAACACTGCCCCTCGGCCCTCGAACTTCAGACGCTGCTTGCCTGATACCCCTCATCGCGGATCGCCGTCAGGATCTGCTCCACACCGAGCGCGCTCTCCACACGCACTTGTGCACCCGCCAGGTCCACTTCGACGCGCGCCTTCGAATCCAGCTCCTGCACCGCACGCGTCACGGCCTTCACACAGTGACCACAGGTCATGCCTTTCACATTGAACACTTGCATGGGTGTTGCCTCCTTCAGGGTTTTGCGCAGTCTCAGGGTTGCCATCGGGGTAAGGTCAAGTTTCGTCTGCAACGGCCGGGCTGGAAATCCGCGCCCCGCTCGGCCAAGCTTCGCCTCTGACGATTTTGCCAAGCAGGAGATTCTTCATGATCAGGACCGCATTGACCCTCGCCGGATTGCTCGGTGCGCTGGCCGTGGTGCCACCGGCCAGCGCCGAGGGCAACTCGGACTACAGCGTGCTGATCATTTCCCGGGAGCGCCTGGAAGTGGCCACCAATTGCGAGATCGGCATCTACCTCAACGATCAGTTGTCCGGCCGGGTATTCCAGGAGCAGTCGACCTCCTTCAACCTGCCCGCCGGCCCGATCGATGTGCGCCTGCGCCTGCTACCTGGGCAGAGCCCCGGTTGCGCCCCCGGCATCGAGGACCAACGCAGCACGCGCCTGACCTTGCAGGCGGGCCAGATCAACAAATACCGCATTGCCATGGGGCACAATGGCCTGGTGCTCAAGCGAGCCAGCCTGGGCTATTGACCTTGCCAGCATGGCAAGGTTGATGCTGCTGGCTTGTCCACGGAGGAAAGAGCCATGCCCGCATCCACCACCTTCGACCTGCCGATCGCCGGCATGACCTGCGCCAGCTGCGCAGGTCGGGTCGAGCGCGCCCTGCGCAAGGTCACCGGCGCAGAACAGGTCAGCGTCAACCTCGCCACCGAACAGGCCCGGGTCCAGGCCCCGGCCGACAGCCTGCCGGCGCTGGTCGACGCGGTGCGCGAGGCGGGTTATAGCGTGCCCACCCGCACCCTCGAACTGCAGATCGGCGGCATGACCTGCGCCAGTTGCGCGGGCCGTGTCGAGCGCGCCCTCGGCAAAGTGCCGGGGGTCGAGCAGATCAGCGTCAACCTGGCCAGCGAACGCGCCCACCTCGAAGTGCTGCAAGCCGTCGATGACGCCGCGCTGATCGCGGCGGTGGAGCATGCCGGCTACAGCGCCACCCTGCCGCGCACCGCGCACGATGACCTGGCCCTGGCGCAACGCCGCTTGCGCAACGAACGCCTGGCCGTCGGTGCCGCCCTGCTGCTGGCGCTGCCATTGGTGCTGCCGATGCTGGTGCAGCCGTTCGGCCTGCACTGGATGCTGCCGGCCTGGGCGCAGTTCCTGCTGGCCACACCAGTGCAGTTCATCCTCGGTGCACGCTTCTACGTCGCCGCCTGGAAGGCTGTGCGCGCCGGGGCCGGCAACATGGACCTGCTGGTCGCCCTGGGCACCAGCGCCGGTTACGGCCTGAGCCTGTACCAATGGGCCAACGCCCATGCCGGCATGGAGCCGCACCTGTATTTCGAAGCCTCGGCGGTGGTGATTGCCCTGGTACTGCTCGGCAAGTACCTGGAAAGCCGCGCCAAGCGCCAGACTGCCAGCGCCATCCGCGCCCTCGAAGCCCTGCGCCCGGAGCGGGCGGTGCGGGTAGTCGATGGCCATGAAGAAGACGTGGCGATCAGCCAGTTGCGCCTGGGCGACCTGGTACTGGTCAAACCTGGCGAGCGCTTCCCGGTCGACGGCGAAGTGCTCGAAGGCAGTAGCCATGCCGACGAAGCGCTGATCAGCGGCGAAAGCCTGCCCGTCCCCAAACAACCCGGCGATGCCGTCACCGGCGGCGCCATCAACGGCGAGGGCCGGCTGCTGGTGCAGACCCGGGCACTGGGTACCGAAACCGTGCTGGCGCGTATCATCCGCCTGGTCGAGGATGCCCAGGCAGCCAAGGCACCGATCCAGAAACTGGTCGACCGGGTCAGCCAGGTGTTCGTCCCCGCCGTGCTGGTGCTGGCGCTGCTCACCCTGGTGGGCTGGTGGCTGGCCGGCGCGCCGCTGGAAACCGCGCTGATCAACGCCGTTGCCGTGCTGGTGATCGCCTGCCCCTGCGCCCTCGGCCTGGCCACCCCCGCCGCGATCATGGCCGGCACCGGTGTCGCCGCCCGCCACGGCATCCTGATCAAGGACGCCGAAGCGCTGGAACGCGCCCATGCGGTCAACCGCGTGGTATTCGACAAGACCGGCACCCTCACCTCCGGCAGCCCGCGCATCGTCCACAGCCAGGCGGCCAGTGGCGACAAGGGTGAGCTGCTGCGCCTGGCCGGGGCCTTGCAACGCGGCAGCGAACACCCACTGGCCAAAGCGGTACTCGACGCCTGCAGCGAACAAGGCTTGCAAGTGCCGCAGGTAAATGACAGCCAGTCCCTGACCGGCCGCGGTATCGCCGGCCAGGTGGGCGGCCGCGACCTGGCGCTGGGCAACCGCCGCCTGCTCGACGAAAGCCAGCTGCAGCCCGCTGGGCTGGCGGCCAATGCCCAGGCCTGGGAGGCCGAAGGCCGCACCCTGTCCTGGTTGATCGAACGCGGCAGCCAACCCCGTGTGCTGGGCCTGTTCGCTTTCGGCGACAGCCTCAAGCCCGGCGCTGCCCCGGCCATCGACGCCCTGCACGCCCGTGGCATCAGCAGCCACCTGCTGACCGGCGACAACCGTGGCAGCGCCAAGGTCGTCGCCGATGCCCTGGGCATCGACGATGTGCATGCCGAAGTGTTGCCGGCCGACAAGGCCGCCACCGTTGCCAAACTCAAGCAGGATGGCGTGGTGGCCATGGTCGGCGACGGCATCAACGACGCCCCCGCCCTGGCCGCCGCCGACATCGGCATCGCCATGGGCGGTGGTACCGACGTGGCCATGCAGGCCGCCGGCATTACCCTGATGCGCGGCGACCCACGCCTGGTGCCCGCCGCACTGGAGATCAGCCGCAAGACCTACGCGAAAATCCGCCAGAACCTGTTCTGGGCCTTCATCTACAACCTGGTCGGCATCCCGCTGGCAGCCTTCGGCTACCTCAATCCGGTGCTGGCCGGCGCCGCCATGGCCCTGTCCAGCGTCAGTGTGGTGAGCAATGCCCTATGGCTGAAAACCTGGAAACCCACCGGCACCGACCAGGAGGCGCCATGAACATCGGCCAGGCCGCCCGCCACAGCGGGCTCAGCGCCAAGATGATCCGCTACTACGAGTCCATCGGCCTGCTGCGCCCGGCCAGGCGCAGCGACAGCGGTTACCGCCTCTACGGCCCGGAAGACCTGCACAGCCTGGCGTTCATCAAGCGCTCGCGTGACCTGGGCTTCTCGCTGGATGAAGTGGCAAAACTGCTGACCCTGTGGCAGGACCGCCAACGGGCCAGCGCCGACGTGAAGGCGCTGGCCACCCAGCACATCGATGCGCTCAACCGGCGAATCGAAGAGCTGGTCAGCCTGCGCGATACCCTCGGTGAGCTGGTCGCCCACTGCCAGGGCGACGACCGCCCGGATTGCCCGATCCTCAAGGACCTGGCCAACGGTTGCTGCCACTGAACCCAGCCCAGTTCGTGGGAGCGGGCTTGCCCCGCGATCGAGGTGGGCCGCGATCGGCCGCTTTGGCGCCATCGCGGGGCAAGTCGCAGCGGCGCACCGCCGCTCCCACGCTCTCTTGCCTCTCAATCGCCATGCTTGGTATGCCATATTAGCCTTGCACCGACCGAATCCCCCTCAAACACTCGTTTGATCCAATAAATACGGGCATTTCCCTTCAAGAAACCCAGACGCTGCCGATGCCCTGAGTACCTGCCTCATGTATCGAAAAAAATAATCTGGGAGCGTGGATGAACATAAAGCAAAAATTGACCTGGGCTTTCGCCGTCATTGCCGGCCTGCCCATCGTCATCGTCGCCACCCTGGTGGTAGTCAATCTGCGTGGTGAAGCCCGCGACGATTTCCTCGACAACAGCAGCCGGGAAATCCGCCAGGTCGGCAACGCCATGAACCTGTTCTTCCAGGGCATCGACCAGAACGTCAACTACATGGCTGCCCAGCCCATGGTTGCCGCCACTGGCAGCAACCTGAACAAGTACAACAGCGCCAGCCCTTCTTACACCCTGGGCGATCAGGACAAGCAAGTACTCGACTTCTTCACCCGCCTTGCCGATGCGCATCCCGCCTACGCCTACCTGTCCTATGGTGTCAGCGATGGTGGCTATGTCGGCTGGCCGGCCGGGCAGAAGTTCGTCAACTATGACCCGCGCACACGCCCCTGGTATCAGTTGGCGATGGCCAACCCCGGCAAGACCCTGCGCACCGGGGCCTACTACTGGGCAGCCGACGATGCGGTGCTGATCAGCACGGTACGTACCGTGGCCAACCAGCTCGGCAACCCAGGCGGCGTGGTCAACATCGACGTATCCCTCAAAGGCCTTACCGAGATCGTCAAAAAGATCAAGCTGGGTGAAAGCGGCTACCTGATGCTGGTCGAAAACAACGGCAACGTGATGGTCGACCCTCGCGATGCCAGCCACAACTTCAAGCAGCTCTCCAGCTTTGGCGATGGCTACGCCGAGCTGGCCAAGGCCGGCAAAGGCCTGGTCGAGGTCGAGATCAACGGCGAGCGCTTCATGGCCAACGTCTACCCTGACGAGCAACTGGGCTGGACCTTCATCGGCCTGATCCACGAAAGCGAAGTGATGCAGACCACCACCCGCCTGACCTGGCTGATCGGCGCCGTGGCGCTGATCCTCGCCGCCGTGTTCGCGGTGGTCGGCGCGGCCTTCGCCAAGCTCATCGTGCGCCCGATCAACAGCGTCACCCATGGCCTGGAAGACATCGCCCAGGGCGAAGGCGACCTGACCCGCAACCTGGAAATCCGCGGCCGCGACGAAACCGCGCAGCTGGCCAGCTGGTTCAACCAGTTCCTCGGCGCCATTCGCAGCCTGATCCAGCACATCGGCACGGCGGCCAACCAGATCCTCAGCACCTCCAGCAGCTCGACCCGGGTCTCCGCCGACATGAGCGAAGCCGCCGGGCGCCAGCGCGAAGCGGTGGACATGGTCTCGACCGCCTTCCACGAAATGGTCGCCACCGCCAACGAAGTGGCGCGTTCGTGCAGCCAGGCCGCGCAATCCGCCGACAGCGGCCAGCAGCAGGCCCGCGACGGCCAGCAGCAGATCGACGCCGCGGTGCAGAGCGTCGACCGCCTGAGCCGTGAAATCGAGCAGTCGGCGCAGTCGATCCAGCAGCTGGAACGCGACAGCAACGCCATCCAGTCGATCCTCGGCACCATCCGCTCGATCGCCGAGCAGACCAACCTGCTGGCGCTCAACGCCGCCATCGAAGCCGCCCGCGCCGGCGAGCAGGGCCGCGGTTTTGCCGTGGTCGCCGACGAAGTCCGCGCCCTGGCCAAGCGCACCGCCGACTCCACCGCCGAAATCGACGGCCTGCTGGGCAACCTGGCCAGCCGCACCGCCGAAGTGGCCGAACAGATGCACGCCAGCATCGAGGTGTCGCAGCAGTCGGTCAGCCGCATCGGCCTGGCCCGCGACAGCTTCGGCCAGATCCGCGAATCGGTCGATGTGATCCGCGACATGAACACCCAGATCGCCACCGCCGCCGAAGAGCAGCACCAGGTGGCCGAGGACATCAACCGTCACATCAGCCAGATCCATGGCGATGCGCAGCTGGTGGCCGAGCTGGCCCAGGCCGCCCGCCAGGACTCCGAGAGCCTGGCCGGGCTGTCCAACGAGCTGGATGCACTGGTGCGACGCTTCCGCACCTGACCGCATCGCGGGGCAAGTCGCATCGGCGCACCGCCGCTCCCACGCTCTGGACTGCCCCCCCAAGGGTTGGATTGGTTTCCAACTTTTTAGGGGGTAGCCACGTGGGAGCGGGCTTGCCCCGCGATGAGGCCCTCAAAGGCGACACAAGACCGGCAGGGCCCTTACAACCTCAACTCACCCGGCGTCGCCCCGAACAACTGCTTGAACGCCGCAATGAAGGCCGACGTGGAGTCATAACCACAGCCCAACGCCGCGTCCGTCACACTCTCCCCCGCCTCCAGCAGCGCCAGCGATGACAAAAGGCGCATGCGCTGACGCCAGTTACGAAAGCTCAACCCCGTCTCACGCTGGAACAGGCGCATCAAGGTCTTCTCCGACACCCCCAGTTGCACCGCCCATTGCTGCAAGGTCTGCGGCTGGTCGGGCGCGGCGATCAGCCCGTTGCACAGCGCCAGCAGGCCGGGATGGCGGGGCAACGGCAGGGAGAACGCGACTTGCGGCAAGTGGCGCAATTGGTCGAGCAGCACCGCCACCAAGCGCGCCTCGACACTGTCGCCTTCGGGGTAGTCCACGGCAAAAGTGCAGAACTGCTTGATCAGCTCCCGCGCCAGCGGCGTCACCTCCAGCACCCGGCACTCCTGCGTGGCCCAGGGGCAGGCATCGCGGCGCACGTACAGGCTGCGCATCTCGGCCTGCATCGAAGTCACCACCTCGTGCTCGGCCCCCGCCGGTATCCACACCCCCCACTGCGGCGGGGCGAAGTAGCTGCCGTCACGGGTATAAACACCAAGCACGCCGCTGATGGCGTAGGAGAATTGCACCCAGTCATGCTGGTGGCGCGTGGTCCAGGAGCCGGCACCGAGGCTTTCGGCACGGGCGTAGAGTGGCCTGGGCAACTGGTCCAGGGCGGGGATGGGGCGCGGGGCGGAGGTCTGTCCGACAGTCGACATGGCTGAGCCTGTTGTTCCTGATCGGACAAGACTAACAGCCCCGCGCCGGTTTAGCGCTCAACGATGGCCGTCACCCCCTGCCCACCCGCCGCGCAGATCGAAATCAGCCCACGCCCCTTACCGCGCCCGGCCAACAGCTTGGCCATGTTGGCCAGGATGCGCCCGCCGGTCGCCGCGAACGGATGCCCGGCGGCCAGCGAGCTGCCCTTTACATTGAGCTTGCTGCGGTCGATGGCCCCCAGCGGTGCGTCCAGCCCCAGGCGCGTGCGGCAGTAGTCAGCGTCTTCCCAGGCCTTGAGCGTGCACAGCACCTGCGCGGCGAAGGCTTCATGGATCTCGTAAAAGTCGAAGTCCTGCAGGCGCAGGCCGTTGCGCGCCAGCAGCCGTGGCACCGCATACACCGGCGCCATCAGCAGGCCCTCCTGGCCGTGGACGAAATCGACGGCGGCGTTCTCGCCATCGACCAGATACGCCAGCACCTCCAGGCCCTGGGCCTGCGCCCAGTCATCACTGCCCAGCAGTACCAGCGAGGCGCCATCGGTCAGCGGCGTGGAGTTGCCTGGCGTCAGGCTGCCCTGGCCGCTGCGGTCGAACACCGGCTCGAGCCTGGCCAGCTGTTCCAGGCTGAGATCGGGGCGCAAGTTGTTGTCGCGGGTCAGGCCCAGGTAGGGCGTCAGCAGGTCGTCGTGCCAGCCTTCAGCGTAGGCCGCGGCCAGGTGCTGGTGGCTCTGCAGCGCCAGTTCATCCTGCGCCGCCCGCTCGATGTGCCAGAGCTGCGCCATGCGTTCGCAATGCTCACCCATCGACAGCCCGGTACGCGGTTCACCGTTGCGCGGCAGTGCGGGTTTCAAATGCCGAGGGCGCAACTTCAGGAAGGGCTTGAGGCGTTCGCCCAGCGTCCGGCCACGGTGGGCCTGCAGGAGGATCTGGCGCAGGCCCTCGTTGACCGCGATCGGCGCATCGGAGGTGGTGTCGACGCCGCCGGCAATGCCACTGTCGATCTGCCCCAGGGCAATTTTGTTGGCGACCAGCAGCGCGGCCTCCAGCCCCGTGCCGCAGGCCTGCTGGATATCGTAGGCCGGGGTGCACGGCGACAGGCGCGAGCCGAGCACACATTCACGGGTCAGGTTCATGTCGTGGGAATGCTTGAGCACCGCCCCCGCCGCCACTTCACCGAGGCACAGGCCGTGCAGGCGATAACGCTCGATGAGGCCCTCCAGCGCCGCCGTCAGCATCGCCTGGTTGCTGGCCCGGGCGTAGGCGCCATTGGAGCGTGCGAAGGGAATCCGGTTACCACCCAGGATCGCGACCCGGCGAGTTGAACGCATGCCTGTAACTCCAGAAGCAAATTGATCCGTAAGCGTAGTTCTTTTCGCCTGGTCGAACGCCCCTGCCACAAACATGGTCCACACTTGCATGCTTGCCTTCAGGGAGATCCGTACATGAGTGATCGCTATCTCGGCTTTGCCAACTCCAACCTCGGCCGGCGCCTGGTCGATGCCCTCGGCCTGCCACGCCCGGCCCCGCTGGAGCGCTGGCAGCCTGGCCGCCTGCGCCCGGTGGAAGGTGCCCTGGTGCTGGGCGGCGGGCCACTGGCCAGGCAGGTGGAGAGCATTGCCCCGCGCCTGACCGGCGAATGCTACAGCTTCAATGACGACAGCCTGCAATCGCCGGCCTGGGTTGCAGGCCTTGGGCCAAAGCCCAAGGCGCTGGTGTTCGATGCCAGCGCGCTGGCCGACAGCGACCAGCTCAAGCAATTGCGCGAATTCTTCCAACCGCTGCTGCGCAGCCTGGCGCCTTGCGCCCACGTGGTGATCCTCGGCCGCCCCCCGCAGGCCACCGACGATCCGCAGGCCAGTGTTGCCCAGCGCGCCCTGGAAGGCTTCAGCCGTTCGCTGGCCAAGGAGCTGCGCAACGGCGCCACCGCCAACCTGCTGTATGTCAACGCCGATGCCGAGGACCAGCTGGAGGGTGCGCTGCGCTTCTTCCTTTCGCCCAAAAGCGCCTTCATCAGCGGCCAGGTGCTGCACCTGGGCGCCTGCAATGCCCAGGTCGGTGACTGGACCCGCCCGCTCGCCGGGCGCCGGGCCCTGGTCACCGGCGCCGCCCGTGGTATCGGCGCGGCCATCGCCGAAACCCTGGCCCGTGATGGCGCCGAGGTGACCTTGCTCGACGTGCCCCAGGCGCAAAAAGACCTCGACGCCCTCGCCGAGCGCCTGGGTGGCCGCGCCCTGGCCCTGGACATCTGCGCCGCCGACGCTGCCACGCAACTGGTCGAGGCGCTGCCCGATGGCCTCGATATCCTCGTGCACAACGCCGGCATCACCCGCGACAAGACCCTCGCCAACATGACCCCGGAATACTGGGACGCGGTGCTGGCGGCCAACCTCAAGGCGCCGCAAGTGCTCACCCAGGCGCTGTTCGAGGCCGGCAAGCTGCACGATGGCGCACGCATCACCCTGCTCGCCTCGGTCAGCGGCATCGCCGGCAACCGTGGCCAGGCCAACTACGCAGCGAGCAAGGCCGGGCTGATCGGTTTTGCCCAGGCCTGGGCTCCGACACTGGCCAAACACGGCGCCAGCATCAACGCAGTGGCCCCCGGCTTCATCGAAACCCACATGACTGCCGCCATGCCCATGGGCCTGCGCGAGGCCGGGCGGCGCCTGAGCTCGCTGGGCCAGGGCGGGCTGCCGCAGGATGTCGCCGAGGCCATCGCCTGGCTCAGCCAGCCGGGCTCGGGGGCGGTCAACGGCCAGGTCCTGCGCGTTTGCGGGCAGGCACTGATAGGAGCCTGACATGACCTTGACCTGGCACGACCTGCACAGCCCCGACGCGCGGGCCAACCTGTACCTGCGCGCCCTGCGCAAACGCAAGATCAGCGCCACGCAGCTCCCCGAGCAAGGCTTGCGCTGCTTCCTGCGGGTCGACCCGAACCACCTGGCGGCCTACCGTCGGCTCTGTCATTTCCCCGACGATGGCCGCCTGCCGGGTACCTACCCGCACATCATGGCCTTCACCCTGCAGTTGCAACTGCTGACCGCCAACGCCTTCCCCTTCCCGCTGCTGGGCATGGTGCATCTGCATAACAGCATCGAAGTGCTGCGCCCGCTCGGCGGCATCGACGGGCTGCGGTTCGCCGTGCATGCACAGAACCTGCAGGCGCACGAGAAAGGCGGCACGTTCGACCTGATCACCGAGGCCGAGGATGGCCTGGGCCTGCTCTGGCGCGAGACCAGCCGCATGCTGGTACGCGGGCTGAAACTCGACGCCAGCGCGCAGCCAGCCAGCGAAAGCGAACCCGCAGAGTTGCCCGAGGCCACCCGCTGGTACGCCGACAGCGATATCGGCCGGCGCTACGCCCGGGTGTGCGGTGACTACAACCCGATCCACCTGAGCACGGCCAGCGCACGCCTGTTCGGTTTCCCCAGGGCCATTGCCCACGGCATGTGGAGCAAAGCCATGGCACTGGCGGCGCTGCAGGGCCATCTACCGAAGGCCGGCTATGGCTTCGAAGTGGACTTCCACAAGCCGGTGCGCTTGCCGTCGGAAGTGATACTCAGCGCCAGTACGGCGGCGCCAACCGGTGAGCTGCGGTTGGATGGGCATGGCGGATTGCTGCATATGGTAGGTCGCTGGCGTTCCTGCTGATCATCGCGGGGCAAGCCCGCTCCCAGGTCAACTGTGGGAGCGGGCTTGCTCCGCGATAAGGCCACCACTGATGTCACTTAGTGGGAGGATGCTTTCCTTCTTCCGTCTGTTGGTGGGGTTCTCCTCCCCCCCCCGATAAGGCCACCACTGATGTCACTTGCTTTACCCTCGACCTCGCCGGAAGCTATGCGCCACGAGGAGAACCCCGATGAACCTGCAAGAACTGACCGAACGCCTGCACCGGATCCGCGACACCAACGACTGGCGCGGCTTCCACAGCCCGAAGAACCTGGCCATGGCCGCCAGCGTGGAAATGGCCGAGCTGGTGGAAATCTTCCAATGGTTGAGTGAAGACCAGTCACGCCAGTTGCCCCCGGAGCAACTGGCCCATGCCGGCCAGGAAGTCGGCGACATCGTCCTCTACCTGTTGCTGCTGTGCAGCGAGCTGGGCCTGGACATGAACGACGTGGTACGGGCCAAGCTGGCCGACAGCGAGAGGCGCTTCGGCAAATGAACGACCGTCACTTCGATGAACTGGCCACCCGTTTCGCCGAGAAGATCTACGGTGGCGCCAAGGGTGCGATCCGCCTGGCGGTACTCCAGGCCGACCTCGCCGACGCCCTGCCCGACCGCCCGCTGCGCATCCTCGACATCGGCGCCGGCCTCGGCCACATGGCCCTGTGGCTGGCCCAGCGCGGCCACCAGCTGACCCTGGCCGAGCCCGCCGAGCCGATGCTCGAAGGCGCCCGTACCCGCTTCGCCGAGGCCGGCGTGCAGGCCACGTTCATCCAGGCGCCGTGGCAGGACCTGCTCGGCCAGCTGACCGAGCCCTACGACCTGGTGCTGTGCCACGCGGTGCTGGAATGGTTGGCCGAACCGGAAAGCATCCTGCCGGTACTGCACCAACTGACCGCCCCCGGCGGCTGGCTGTCGCTGGCGTTCTACAACCGCGACGCGCTGGTTTACCGCAACCTGCTCAAGGGCCACTTCCGCAAGTTGCGCAGCAACCGCCTGGCCGGTGAAAAGCAGAGCCTGACCCCGCAAAAACCACTTGATCCGCGCCAATTGCGGGCGCAACTTGAACCTCTGTGGCAGGTCGAAAGCGAGAGTGGCGTGCGCGTGTTCCACGACTACATGCCCAAGGAATTCCAGGACAAGGCCGAGCTGCTCGACCTGCTGGAAATGGAACTGGCGCACCGCCGTCACCCGAGTTTCGCAGGGCTCGGCCGCTACCTGCACTGGATCTGCCGCCCGCACTGACCCCAACGGCCAGGAGGAACCATGCCGTACCGCTTGCTCTGCCTGGCCCTCTTGCCGTTCGCCCTGGCCGCCTGCCAAAGCAGCAACCCCTACGTGGCCAGTGGCAAGCCCATCCCGCCGGCCCCGCCCCAGGCCGCCAGCACCTTCGATGCCAGCGCCTACCCGACGCCACCGCGCGACTATGGCCGCTACCGCAGCTGGAGCTGGCGCGACAACCAGCAGCCCATCGGCCTGGCCAACGGCGAACCGGGGCAACTGGCCGACGCGGTGAGCAGCGCCCTCGATCAACAAGGTCTGCGCCCGGCCCGGGGTGGCGCGCCAGACTTGCTGGTCAGCGCCGACATCCGCCTGGAGCGGCGCCTGCGCCAGGTGCGCGACTACGACAGCTACGACCCCTACTACGGGCCCTATCCGTACGGCAGCGTCGGCTACGGCGGCTACCGCAACGGCTACGGCGCCTATGGCAGCGTACCGATCGTGCGCACCTACCAGGTCGAGGTCATGGTGGTGCGCATCGACCTGTTCGACGCGCGCAACGGCCAGCCGGTGTGGAGCGCCAGCGCCGAAAGCGGCAGCGACAAGGACTCGCCGCGCGAGCGCGAGAGCGCCCTGCGCGAATCGGTGAGCAAGGCACTGAGCGGCTATCCTCCCAGTTAACTTTTTAACGGAGAACCATCATGTTGCGACGTCTCGTTGTACTGTCCTTCGCGCTGCTGCTCGGTGCCTGTGCGAGCAACAACGTCCAGCAGGATTTCGATGCCAGCCGCGATTTCGCCGCCTACCGCAGCTGGGCCTGGCAGGAGCCCGGCCTGCAGTACCGGCCGGATGACCCGCGGATCAAGAGCGACCTCACCGAGCAGCGCATCCGCCAGGCCGTCGCCGGCCAGCTCGACCAGCGCGGCCTGCGCCCGGTACAGGGCAACGCCAAACCTGATGTGAAGGTGCGCGCCTACCTGATCGTCGAGGACCGCCAGCAGCAGGTCACCACCAACTACGGTGGTGCCTGGGGCGGCTATTGGGGGGGCTACTGGGGCGGCCCGATGTACAACGAGACCCGCAGCGTCGACTACAAGGTGGCGACCATCCAGGTCGACCTGTTCGATGGCCGCGACGGCAAGCTGGTCTGGCGCGGCAGCGCCGAGCAGATCATGAACAACTACCCGCCCAGCCCACAGGAGCGCAACACAGCGATCCAGAAAACCGTGACCCAGGTATTGAGCAACTACCCACCCCATTGAATGAGTGGTGGCCCCATCGCCGGCAAGCCGGCTCCCACAGGTACAGCGCCGCACTGCGGACATGCGCCACACCTGTGGGAGCCGGCTTGTCGGCGATAGGCCGTTACAGACAGTCCACGACCTATACCCCAATCAAGGCAACGTGCCACCACCTTGACTACACTCCCTGCACCGCCGCCGTGCTGCCAGGCCACTGGCCGGCAAAGGAGTGCCTGTGGTTGCCCATCCAGCAATACGCCAACGCGGCGCGATCGGCCTGATGGCCGCACTGACCCTCGGTTTGGCCCTGCTGTTCATGCTGCTCACCGTCGACAGCGGGCGCCTGTACCTGGAGCAACGCAAGCTGCAGCGCATCGCCGACATGGCCGCGCTGGAGGCCGCCGAGCATGGCGGCGTCTGCAGCGGCGCCGGCGTCCAGGCCTCGGTCCTGGCCCGCAACGCCGCCACCCGCAACGGCCATTCCGTCAACAACCCCTTGCTCGCCAGCTGTGGCTACCTGCGCACCGGCGCTGACAACCTGCGGGTATTCAACGCCGATAACAGCCGCCCTGAAGCGATCAAGGTCGAAGTCCGCGAGCAGGTGACCACCAGTGCCGCCGGCGGCCTGTTCAGCCTGATCGATGGCAATTTCTCGCGCACAACCACGCTGCATGCCAGCGCGGTGGCGGCCAAGCCCGCACCGCCACAGGCGATGCTGCGAATTCGTAGCACCCTGGCAACCCTCGACTCGCGCCACTCAACCTTGCTCAACGCCCTGCTCACCAGCCTGGGCGGCAATGTCCAGCTCAACCTGGCCGGCTGGCAGGGCATTGCCGATACCCAGATCAACCTGCTCAAGTACCTCGATCAACTGGCAATCGACCTCAAGCTCAAGGCCGGTGATTACGACAAACTGCTCAACACCGATGCCACGCTCACCGAGTTGCTGAATGCCGCCGTCCATGTCCTGCAGCAGAGCAGTTCGACACTCGGTGTTGCCACCAACCTTGGCAACGTTGCAGTCGGAACCCCCGGCGGCAAGCTGCATCTGGGCGACATCCTGAAAATCCAGAACGGCACGGCGCAGGCCGGCCTGGACAGCAATATCCAGCTGTTGCAACTGGTCCAAGGGGTGATCCAGTTGGCCGTGAGCAAGAATGCCGCCAACGTCGACCTGCCCATCAGCGTACTGGGGCTGGTCAATGGCCGGGTCCAGATGAAGGTAATCCAGCCCGAGCAGGTCTCGGCGGTAGGCAACCCCGCCACCGACGTGATCGAAGTGCATACCGCGCAGGTGCAGGCACTGGTATCGCTCGACCTGCCACTGCTCGATGGCGTGCTTGGGCTGGTGAATGCTGTGACCAGCCTGGCCGCCCCGCTGACCTCGGTGCTCAACGACCTGCTGCACTTGAACCTGGTGGGTGTGGTGCAGTCGCTGACTTGCGCGTTGGGGCTCAGTCAGTGCAAATATGTCGAGGTGAAAGTGGTGCCGGACAAAGCATCACTGCACATCGGCATCGAGGTGGCCAAGGCCGAAAGTCGGGTGACCGACTACCGTTGCCAACCCGACAAGCGCCTTACCGCCACCACTCGCAGTGCCGCGGCCATCGTGACCATCGGCAAGTACAAGGACGCGAACACCTTCTTCGTGAATGGAAGCACGGCGCTCACCCCACTACCGCTCGTTGATATCGGCATCAAGACCTGCGGCCCATTGGGCGCCGCCTGTACCCGCGCGGCTTTCGCCGGGGGTGGCCTTGGGCTCAAGGCCAACGCGCCGATCCTGCAGGCAACGGTCACCCCGCTACTGTTCCAAGGCGCTTCTGCACCACCGGACATCAACCAGCTGCCGTCCTACCTGCGCATGAGCAATCAGGATGTGGTCGGCAGCCTGACCACCACATTTGCGGGCGTAGAGATAGAAGCCTACAAGCCTGGCGTCAGCAATGTGTTCGGTGACCTGATGGCCCTGGTGGCCGGCACCCTCACTACCGTGAAAGGGATCTTGGAGCCGCTGATCAGGGGCCTGCTAAGCCCGCTGATCGACCCCTTGCTCAACGTGGTGCTCAAGACCCTGGGCATCGACCTGGCCAACGCCCAGGTCGGCGCCAACCTCAGTTGCAGCAGCGGGCACGCTCAACTGCTGCTGTGAAGCGGCAGTTCAACCCGGAAGCACGCACCCTCGTCGCTGTTGGCCACCGACAGGCTGCCGCCCATATGGCTGACGATCCCGTGGCTGACCGACAGCCCAAGGCCGGTGCCGACCCCGGCCGGCTTGGTGGTGAAGAAGGGTTCGAAGATACGTTCGAGCAGATGCGGGTCGATGCCGCCGCCGTTGTCTTCCACCAGCAGGCACAGGCGCGAGCCCAGCAAGGTCTGGCGTACACGAATCCACGGCTGCGCGCGGCGCTGTTCGAGCAAGGCGTCACGGGCGTTGACCATCAGGTTGATCAACACCTGTTCCAGTTGGTCCTGATGGCCGAATACCTGCGGTTGCTCGGCGGGCGCCTCGATGCACAGGTTCACGCCCTTGCCGCGCAGCCCCTCCTCCAGCAAGGCGCGGGCCCCTTCTACCGCGCCCCAGGCGCTGAAGCACTCACGCTCGGGCGCCGAACGCCGGCCATACACGCGCATATGCTCGACCAACCGCGCGGCGCGCTCGATCTGGGCCTCGATCCGGCGCAGCTTCTGTTCCATGTACGCAGGCTCGGCAGTGCCGTTCTCCAGGCGTTGCAGCGCATTGACCAGCGCCATGCGCATCACGTTGAGCGGCTGGTTGATCTCGTGCACCAGCCCGGTCGCCAGCTCGCCCAGCGTGACCATTTTCGCCCCCTGCAACAATTGCTGCTGGCTACGCCGCACCGCCGTGTTGTCACGGCCGACAGCCTGGATCTCCAGCAGGCGGCCCTGGGCATCGAACAGCCCGCGATCGGCCCACACCCACCAGGCCTGTTCACGGCCAGGCAGTTGCAGGCAAATTTCCGCGCTGCTCATCGGTTGCTCCGGGGTCAGCGCCTGCAAACGCTGCAGGAAATCTTCACGCTGGCTGGCGGACAGCCACTGGCCCAGGTTCGCGCCCACCAGCTGCTCCGGCGTGCAGTGCAGGTAGTCGGCCAGGGGCCGGTTGCCGAACACCAGGCTCAGGTCCGGGCGGTAGCGGCAGATCATCGCTGGCGAGTCCTCCACCAGCACGCGGTAGCGCTCCTCACTCTGGCGCGTGCGCTCAGCGGCCTCGGTCGCTTCGCTGACATCCAGCCACAGCCCGACCACCTCCCGCGGCTGGCCGAGGTCGTCGCGCAGCAGGCGCGCCTCATCGTGCATCCAGTGGTAGCCGCCAAGCTGATCGCGCAGGCGGTAACGACAGCGCACCTGGCCATCGCGCAACAGGTCGCGGGTGCGCGCCAGCCACAGCGGCCGGTCATCCGGGTGCACGGCCAGGCCAGGCTGGCGCGCCAGTTCGCCGTCGGCCGGCCAGCCCAGCAACGGCGCCAGGCTGGCGCTGAAGAACTCGCTGTGCAGCGCGCCGTCGGCGTAGCGCTGCACGTAGATCACCGCCGGCGAACTGGCGATCAGGTTCTCCAGCCGGGCACGGGCAGTGCCGGCCTGATGTTCCTGGGTCTTGAGCGCGCTGATGTCGAGCAGAAAACCGCGCAACTGCTGCCCCTGCAACTGGCCGACCCATTGGAACCAGCGCTGCGCAGCAATGCCATCGGCCTCGCCCAGGCGCAGGCTCAGGTTCAGCGTCAGCCCCTCGCGCGCCTGTTGCAGCGCTAATTGCGCGGGCTCACGGTCAGCCGGGTGCAGGCGTGCCAACCATTGCCCTTCACCGACCTGGCACGGCAACGCCAGCATCGTGGCCAGCGCCGGGTCGAGTTGCAACTGGCCGTCCAGCGGCCACTCCCACCAGCCCGCCCCCAGTTGCTGCTGGAGGTCGTCGAGGTGGCTGGCCTGGTGCTGCAACTGCTGGTGTCGATGGCGCGCCAGCAGCGGCTCGACCAAGGTCCGCGCCAACGCCAGCGCCATATCGGCCGGGGGCGTCTGCGTGGCCCCGGCGCACAGCAGCCAGGCCTCGGCATCCCGCCCTTGGCGGTAGGGCACCAGGAACAGCGAAAGCCCCCCGCAGCGCGCCAGCAGTTCGGGGTCATCGGTGACCTCGATCAAGGTCTGCGCAGGCAGTTGCCGCAGCCAGGGCTGCAGCCGGCCATCGTCCGGCCAGGGCCACTGGTCTTCGTTGCTGGCGTAATGGCGCCAGCCACCCGGCTCACGCAGCATCAGCCGCAGCGAGGAGGCCTGCCAGTGTTCGGCCAACGCCTGCAACTGCTCGCGGGTGGTCTGCAGCAAGCGCTCGGCGCCGCATTCACGCAGCGCATGGCCAATCTCCACCAGCAGTGGCCGCTGGCGGTCCCAGCGCTGCTCGCGCAGCAGGTCGCCAATATCGAACAGCTGCAGCAGCCAGGCCTCGCCGTGGCGCTGCAACCAGCCACGGGTATGCAGCGCCTGGCCCATGACGGTGTGAAAGTCCAGATCCAGCGGCTGCCCCTGCCAATCGCCGGGTTCGCCTTCGAGCACCAGCCAGCTGTGGCGTTGCAGGTAGTCGTGCACCCGCGCGGCGGAACGCCCTGGCAAGGCCAGCAAGGTCCGCAGCGGGCCCGCCAGGCGCAGCACCCGAGCCTGATCGTCGAGCCACAGTTGCAGGCCCACCGCCGGCACGTTGGGCAGCTCGGGTGCAGGGGACGGCGGCATGCGCCAACGGTCGAACAGGCCGCCCGTCACAGTTGCAGGCTCGACTGGGCCTGCAGGCGCGCAGGCAGCTTGGGCACCTCGCCGATCAGCGGCAGCACCAGCACTGGCAACACCCGCTCCAGCCGATCACGGGGGTAGTCGATGGTGACCGTCAGCAGCTTGTCCGCCCCCACCACAACCCGGGTGTCGCCCGCCACGTTGAAGCCGAGGGCGTCGGGCATCCAGGCCAACTGCCGGCTTATTACCTGGTGCGCCACGCCTTGCACGTCCAGGGCATAGGTGGCGCTTGCCGGGTCGACGGCCACGCAGCGACGCACCGCCTCGCTGCTGGCCTGGTTGAACGACTGCAGCATCAGCATCGGCAGGGCATAACTGACCAGCCCATAGAACACCGCGAAAAAAATCATGAAAACAGCGACAAACTCGATGGCTGCCGCGCCTTTTTGCCGTCCCGCCGGGCTTGCTTGCATGATCGCGTCTACCCTGACTGTGAGACCTGTCTGACAGCATAGAACCGTTCAACGAATAGGGATGGCAATTTGCCAATGCAAAGCATTGTTCTCCTGATGTGGCTTGCCTTGTGCACCGAACAAGATGTCCGTGAACGGCAGATTTCCAACGCCCTCACCCTGGGTGTCGCGACCTGTGCCCTGGCCTGGCTGTTCGCCACCGGCCACACCTGGATCGGCGCCGATGCCAGCGAAGCCGGCTGGGCCCTGGCCATCGTCATGCTGCTGACATTGCCCGGCTACATGCTCGGCCGTTTCGGTGCCGGCGACGTCAAGCTGATGGCCGCCCTGGCCCTGGCCACCAGCCCGCAGTATGTGCTGGGGACCTTCATCGGCGCCGGTATCACCGTGCTGGCCTGGCTGCTGGGCCGGCGCCGGCTGTGGACCTTGCTCAACCCCAAACTGAAAAAACGCCTGCAGAAACTCGCTGAAGAAGTCGGCGACAAGCAGCCCTTTGCGCCTTATGTACTGGCCGGGTTTCTCCTGACGGCAGTCTGGATCCAATGAAGACTGAACGTTCGGATAGGGTGTACAGTCCATGTACTTGATTGCAAAGTGCGACTACTTTTTTGTTGCCGGTGCCCGCGGCCCGGCAGCAAGACCGATACGACAGGGAGTTGATCGTGAACAAGTCCGTCAGTGAAGTGAAAGTGCTGGTTGTCGACGACCAGCCGATGATTGTCGAAGAGTTATGCGACTGGCTGGAAAGCGAAGGCTATCGCTGCGTCCCGGCCCATTCCACGGACCAGGCCATCGAGCAATACATCGCCGACGAAGCCATCGGCCTGGTGCTCTGCGACCTGCATATGCCCGAGCGCGATGGCATCGAGCTGGTCCGCGCGCTGAAGCAGATCGCCGGCAGCCAACGGATGTTCGAGGCAATCATGCTGACCGGCCGCGCCGACAAGCAGGATGTGATCCGCGCCCTGCGCGAAGGTTTCGCCGACTACTACCAGAAACCCATGGATCTGACCGAGCTGCTCGAAGGCGTGCGGCGCCAGGAACTCGCCTTGCTGGAGCGTAAGCGCAACTTTCGCGAACTGGGCAGCCTCAACCAGCGCTTGCAGGGCCTGGCCGAGTCCATCGACGAGCTCTACCAGGACCTGGAAAAAGCCCGCGGCCAGGGCGTGCATCGCCGCGCCACGGACATCGAGGAGGCCGAGCCGGAGCTGCCGTCGGCATTCGAGAAGCTGTCCCCGCGCCAGCTGGAAGTGGCAAAGCTGGTGAGCAAGGGCAAGACCAACTACCAGATCGCCTGCGAGCTGGGCATCACCGAGAACACCGTCAAACTCTACGTGTCACAGGTATTGCGCCTGACCCACATGCACAACCGCACGCAGCTGGCACTGGCGCTGGCGCCCGGCTCGTCGCCGCTGCACCAGCGCTTCACCACCCATTGACGGCCATCAACCGCCATTGTTCGACGAACTGATCTTGGTCCAGCGATAGAAGTCCGGAATCTCGTACTTGTAGCTGTCGAGCCAGCGCTGCATGGACTGGTCGCGCTCCTTGGCGGTCTGCTGCTGGCGCACCGGCGAGGCCTGCCGATTGCTCGCCTGCACCTGCAACAGCGCCTCGGTGGCGGTTTCTGCCCGCGCTTGGCGCAGCGGCTCCTCGGCCTGTGCCAGCAGTGGCGTGGCCAGGCAGGCCAGGGCTATCCAGGATTTGAACATGCTCACCTCCCGTTCAATTGATGGCCGCCGTCGGCGTGCTGCGGGCGGCGAGTGGGCCGCGCCCGCCGGCCCTGAGCTGCTGGGCACGGGCCTGGGCTTCGGCGAACTGCTCAGGTTTGAGCCGCAGGCGCTTGACCAGGTCCTCGGCCTGGTTCCAGTTGTCCTGCAGCAGTGACAGGGCCACCAGGTTGACCGCCGGCAATGGGTTGTCATCCTTCAGTTCAAGGGCAGTGAGGAACTCGAAGCGCGCCTGCTCATCGTTGCCCAGCTTCATCTGCACCAGGCCCAGGTCGTTGCGCACTTTTTCATCAGTCGGCGCCAGGCGTACTGCGCGCTGCAGGTTACGCAGGGCCTGTGTGTCGTCGCCCCGCGCCGCGGCTATCTGCCCCAGGCCATGCTCGCCCTCTGCCGCCAGGCAGCCCCCCAGCAGGCTGCGGTACAGCGGTTCGGCCTCGCTGCGCCCCAGCAGGCGCAGCACCTTGGCCTTGCGCAGGCGCACCTGGTCAAGGGTTTCCGGCAGTTGCTCCAGGTGCGCCAACCCCGCATGCGGGCGGCCTTCGCCAATCATCTGGTCGGCCATGTCCAGGCTCAGTTGCTGGTCGGCTGCGGGCTTGCCGCAGCTGCCGCCGCCGAGCAGGCGGGCCAGACCTTCGGGCGGCTGCCCGGCACAACCGGTCAGCAGCAAAAGGCCCGTCATCAGCACGATCGCTTTCATCCCTCTCCCCCTCAGGATCCCAATGCCCGCGCCAAGGCGGAAAAGCCCGGCCCGGCCAGGACGATAAGCAAGGCCGGGAACAGGAACACCATCATCACCGCCGACATCTTTGCCGACATCTTCGACACCCGCTCCTGCAGGCCGGTCAGGCGCCGGTCATCCAGCAGTTCCTTGAGCGCCAGCAACGACTTCATCGAACCGCTGCCTTGCACCAGCAACTGCTGGAGGATCACGCAGGTGTCGATGAACTCGTCCACCGCCAGCAGCCGTGCGGTCTTTTCCAGTTCCGGCCCCAGCGCCAGCCCCGAGTCGACCCGCTGCAACACCAGCTGCAATTCATCGCAGATGTTCGGCACCAGGCTGCGCCCCTCCAGGGCCAGCACGCGCAAGGCCTGCTCCACCGCAAGGCCGGTCTCGAACAGAATGCGCAGCAAGGGGATCATCAGGCTGACTTCCTGGGCAATCTTGCGTTGGCGCCGCGCCGCCGCCGCGGCGAGCAGGCGCTTGGGCACCAGGTAGCCGGCACCCAGCGCACACAGCACCAGCACCATCCAGTTGCCCCGGCGCTCCCCCGGCAAACCATGCACCATCACCAGCACCAGGCCTGCGGCCAGCAATGGCACTCCGAGTTGCAGCGCGGCGAACAATGCCCGCTGCCGGCTGCGCCGCCAGCCCAGGCGCTCCAACAGCACCTGGGTCTCGCCGTCGAGACGCTGCAGGCGTCGCCCCAGCGGGCTACTGCCCAGCCAGTGCAGCCAGTCGCCCAATCGTTCGTCAGGGGCCAACCGCCCCTGCAGGCGTCGCGCCACCCGCTGCCGGGCGCGCAGCTGCCGCGCGGCCTGCAGCGCCAGCAGGGCAAAGCCGGCCAGCAGGCACAGGGCGCTGAACAACAGGGCAGCGTTCACAGGCGCCTCATCATGCGCCACAGCACCAGGCAACCGATGGCCTGAAGGGCGAAGGCCAGCAGCAACATCGTCTGCCCATGGCTGTCGCGCCACATGCCCAGCAGGTAACCGGGGTTGGCGAGCAGGAAATAACCGACCATGCCCAGCGGCAATGCCCCCAAAATCCACGCTGTGATGCGCGTTTCACCGGTCATCGCGCGCAGCTGGCGGTCGCCCTGCTCGTGCTCGCGGATCAGCTTGATCAGGTTCTCCATCAATTCGCTGGCATTGCCGCCATGGCGCTGGTTGATGCGCAGGCCCAGGGCAAACAGGCGCAGCTCGTCCTGGCGGTACAACTCGGCCAGTTCACTGACCGCATCCTCCAGCGGCACGCCCATGCGCACGTTGCGCCGCACCCGCAGCATCGCCGAGTGCAGTGGCTCGCGCGTGCCATCGATCCCCCCGAGCACCGCGTCGTTCAAGGTACGCCCGGCTTTGAGGCTGCGCACGCTGTAGTCCAGCAGCCCAGGCAGTTGCGCGACGATCTGCTGCACCCGTCGGCGGCAGCGCCAACTGAGGTAGGCATGGCCAAGCAAAGGCAGGCCGAACAGCATCAGCACTGCCGCCACCCAGCCTGCGGCCAGGCCGGCGACCAGCACCAGGCCCAGCCAGGCCAGCAACCCGTAGTGCAAGCTGCGCTCGCCCGGCGTCAGGCCGGCCCGCTGCAGCAGCGGGTCGAGCCAGTCACGCCTGGCACTGGCGCCGCGCACCGCGCGGTAGGCCCGCCCCAGGCGCTGCAGGATGCGCTCCTCACCGCGCTTGTGCAGGGCCACACGCCACAGCAGCAACGCCATGCCCAGGCACAACGGCGCCAATGCCAGCAGCAGCGGGCCGATCACAGCAGGCCCTCGTGGCGGAGCTTGACCCCTGCCGGGTGCGGTGCCTCGCCAAGGAACACATCGCCGCCGCGCCGGTCGAGGCGGAACAAGGTATTGGTGACGTACACGTCGTCACGCACGCCGACCACCTCCAGCACTTCGCTCACACAACGGCGGCCATCGGCCAGACGGGTCAGCTGGATCACCACATCCAGCGCCGCGCAGATCATCTGGCGCAGGGTCTTCTCGGCCACCTGGCGGCCCGTCAGGCCGACCAGGGTTTCCAGGCGCAGCAGGGCATCCTGCGCACTGTTGGCGTGCACGGTGCTCATCGAGCCATCGTGGCCGGTGTTCATCGCCGTCATCACATCGACCACTTCGGCGCCACGGATCTCGCCGAGGATGATGCGGTCGGGGCGCATGCGCAGGGCGTTTCGGATCAACTCGCTGGCCTTGATCTCGCCATGGCCTTCGGCGTTGGGCGGACGGGTTTCCAGGCGCACCACGTGCGGGTGGTGCAGTTGCAGCTCGGCGACATCCTCGATGGTCACCAGCCGCTCCTGGGGCGCGATCATCTGGCTGAGGATATTGAGCAAGGTGGTCTTGCCGGTGCCGGTGCCGCCGCTGACGAGGATGTTGCAGCGCCGGCCCACGGCGCGTTCGAGGAAGTCGTAGATCGCCTGGTCGATGGCCCGGGTGGCCAGCAGGTCGGCACTCTTGAGCATGTCCTGGCGAAACTTGCGGATCGACAGGCACGGCCCGTCCAGCGCCACCGGCGGGATGATTGCATTGACCCGGCTGCCATCGGGCATGCGCGCATCGACCATCGGCGACGACTCGTCCAGGCGCCGCCCCAAGGGCGCCAGGATGCGCTGCATCACGCGTTGCACATGGTGCGCGTCGATAAAACGCAAGTCGGTGTGCTGCAGCAGCCCGCCCCGTTCGACGAACACCCGGTACGGGCCATTGACCAGGATCTCGGTGACACTTGGGTCACGCAGCAGCACTTCCAGCGGGCCGTAACCGGTCAGCTCGTCGACGATCTCTTCGGCCAGGCGCTCCATCTCGTAACGCGACAGGGCCAGGCGCAGGCGCGCCACATAGTCGCCCACCTGCTCCAGGACGAATTGCGCCAGGGCCGGGCGCGCGCCTTCGAGCAGGTTGCGGCCAGTGTCTTCGATGGCATCGATGACATGCCGGTGCAGGGCCCGCTTGAGCACCTGCGGGTCGTTGGCCGCCTGCCGCGGCCCACCAAAGGGTTCTTCGCTGCTCATCGGTTGCTCCACAGGCGGCGCAGCCAGGTGTGGGTGGGGGGCGCCAGGTTTTCCGAGCGCCGCGCCAGGCGCTCGCCAAGTTCGCGCAGTGCCTGGCTCAGCGCTTCGCGCGGGGCCAGCTCGAACAGGCTCAGGCCCTGGTTCTTGGCATTCAGGCGCAGCTCCGGGCTGTAGGGCATGACCTTGAGCAGCTTCAAGCCATAGCGCTTGGCCAGGGCTTCGGCATCCGGCGCCACATGGCGCATGAAGCGGTCGACCAGCAGGCTGGCATGGTCGAGCTTGATGCCGCGATCACGCCACTGCTCGAGCAACTCCAGGTTGCGCCGGCAATCGAGGATGTTCTGGTCGGTGTACAGGATCAGCTTGTCGCAATGGCTGACCAGGGTGCGCAACGCTTCGCTGTCGGCCTGCCCGGTGAGGTTCAGCACGATGTGCTGGAAATGCTGGCGCAAGGCACTGAGCAGCATGTACAGCTCGGCGGCGCTGGTCTGCTCCAGCGCCTCGTCGCTGGCGGCATAGGCGAGAATGCGCAGGCCGCCTTTGTCGCGGGTGAAGGCGCTGTCGATCAGCGTGGCGTCGAGCCGGCGCAGATGGCGCAAGGCATCGCCGAAGTGGAACGACGCCTCCAGCCCCAGCAGCGCCAGGCTGTCGCCACGGGGCAGGCCCAGGTCGAGCAGCAGGGTCTGCTGGCCGCTGTCCTGGACCACCCGCGCCAGGTGGGTGGTCAACAGCGCACCGTCGGCCCCGCGCTGGGCACCGTAGAGCACGCTGAGCCCACCCAGGCTGGGGTTGCTGGCCACGGTCGGCAGGCGTTTGCCCAGGCGCCGTACCAGCCCGGCCACCTCGCTGGCACGCGAACCATAGGCGACGAAGTCGCGGGCGCCAGCGCGCATGGCATGCAGTACCAGCTGGTTGTCCATGCCATCGCCGAGCGCGACGATGGCCAACATCGGCTTGGCCTCCAGTACCCCTTCGATCAGCGCGCACTGGGCGATCAGTTGCTCGCGGTCGAGGCCGATGAACACCAGGTTGCTGAAGGTCATGTCGACCAGCGCCAGCAACTCGTCGAGGCTCGGGCCATTGGCGCCGATCACCTGCCCCAACGGCGCCAGGGCGCCCTGCAACCAGTGCAGGTCGTCCTGGTTGCGGGTCAGGGCCAGGTAAGTCTGGTTGTGGCTTTCGCTCATCGGGACAACCCGCCTTGGCCTTCGAAGCTGCCGTTTTCCATGAAGAACAGGCGACCCCAACTGGGGTCGTAGGTACGCAGCGCCTCGCCTGGCAGCTCCGGCAGGCGCGCGTCGGCGGCCAGCGGCTGGACCAGGTGCGGGGTCACGATCATCAGCAGTTCGGTCTCTTCACGGTTGAGCGCCGATTGGCGGAAGAACGCGCCGATGATCGGCAGGTTGCCCAACCCCGGTAGCTTGTCCACAGACGAGCGCACGTTGCTGCTGACCAGCCCGCTGATGATGAAACTCTCGCCATCGGCCAGGGAAATGCTGGTGTCGGTGCGCCGTACGCTCAGGGCCGGCACCTGGGTGCCGGCGATGGTCACCGCGTTGCTGAAGTCCAGTTCGCTGACCTCGGGCGCCACCTTGAGGGTGATGCGGTTGCGGCTGACCACCGTGGGGGTCAACGCCAGGCGCACGCCAAATTCCTTGTATTCGATCGAGACGTTGTCGCTGCCACTGCTGGGCACCGGGATGGGCACCTCGCCGCCGGCCAGGAAGCTTGCGGTCAGGCCGCTGAGCACGGTCAGGCTGGGGCGCGCCAGGGTGTAGGCGAAACCGCTGTTCTCAAGGGCGTTGATCATCGCCAGGAACCGGCTGCTGCCGCCGCCCCAGACAATGTTGAAGACGTTGTTGTCGAGCGGGATGCCCGGCCGCACATCGGCGTAGGTCACCGGGTTGGTACCGTTCTGGATACCCGGCACATAGCCCGGGCGCACGAAGGTGTTGGGCACCGTGTTGGGCGAACCGAACAGGCTGTTGTTGGAGCCTTTGAAGAACAGCCTGGCGCCGGCTTCCTTGTATTTTTGCCGGCGCACCTCGACGAAACGGATATCGGCCTGCACCTGGATCGGCAGGGCGTCCTGCCCGGCCGAGGGTTGCGCCACCTCGGCCATGTCCGCGCTGGCCCGGCCCTTGACGAACAGCATGGCCCGGTGCGGTCGCGGGGCGCAGTCGGTCCACAGCATCACGCTGGTATTGCCCTGCCCCACCGAGGTCAGCAGCACGGCACGTTCGCCGCTGGGCTGCACATCGGCCACCTTGGGGTCACCCACTGCGGCGCGGATGATGGCCACCGGCAGGCGCAGCTCCTGCTGCAGGCCCTGGTCCATCTCGATCACCGAAGGCAATTGGTCGAATGCCGCGCACCCCTTGCCCGCCGCTTGCGCCACCGGCATCAACAACCACAGGGCGAGACACCACAGCCAGGGCCGCTGCGCGGAGCGACGCGGCGGGCGACGCCAGGAACTACGCAAAGAACTACGCATGAAATGCATCCTTGCCGGGTCAGGGGGTGTTGTTGGTGTCGGCGGCCTGGGCAGCGCCACGAATGATCTGCATGGTGGGCACTGCCGCAACCGCGGCCGGGCCGGCCAGCGGCACCTGGGACAGCTGGCTGAAGCGGTAGAGTTCTCGGTTGGCGGCGTCCACTTGCGCGCCTGCGTCCTGGCCGGACCAGTAACGCGCCAGCAACTGTTCGTCGGCGCTGCGCACTGCCAGGCGCAAGGTGCCGGCCTGGGCGGCCAGCATCAGGCGGCTGGCCAGGGCCTGGGGCACGGCCAAGCCCACGGTGCGAGTAACGGTGCCGCCCATCATCTGCTGGTCACGGCGGGCTTTCTGCTCTTCGGCGGTCTGCGCCGGGCGACCGTCATTGGCCAGGCCCGTCTGCTGGTCGACGCTGAGCACACGCAGGGCCGGCAGCACCACCTGGGCGGAGGATTGCGGGTTGTTGGTCTCTTCGCGCAGGAACAGCAGCACATCGACATAGTCGCCGGGCCGCAGTTGCCCGGCTGCGCCCACCACATCGTCCACCGCCACCGCCACCGCGCGCTCGTGGCTGCGGATCATCCGCGCCAGCGGGCCGCCCGCCTGGAAGCTCGACTCGTCGAGCCAACTGCCGGCCTCCAGCGGCCGCGAACTGCTGCGCCCCAGCACCTGTTCAGGTTGCTGAAAAGCCCCGGCGGGCACCACCTGCAAGCGCTCGACCAGCAGGTCGTCAGCGGTCAACGGGGTATTGGCCGGCACAGCCCTGCGCAGCACCAGGATGGGGGTGCGCGGCGGTTCCGGGGGTTGTACGGGAGCCGGTGCAACGGCGGGGGCCGACGCCTCGGTGGGGGCGGCAGCGACAGGCGTTGGCGCGGTTTGCGCCGGGCGGCTGAGGCGCAGGCCCCAATAGCCGGCCAGCAATGCAGCCAACAGAAACAGGCCAGCGAGGACCATGGTCAAGCGACTGCTCATTTCCGCACTCCCTGCGCCGGGGACCAATGCTGGCAAAAAGTAACTATTTCGCTATTGGAAGTTAGCGCAGCCCTGTCGAATCGCCATTTGTCCGGCTGCGTTTTTTAAGCCATGAAATTGACGCATAAAGAAAACAGGAACTTAGCCTCGCTGATTAAAGTTAATACTTTCGAACTAATGCTTTGTTACATTTGCAGGCTGCCACGGCTTGGCAATCCTGTGATGGCAAAGGGGTGTCACATTTCAAGCCCCGTGACCGGCGCCGACCGTGCGCAAGGAGATCCGCCATGCTGCTCCACCTGATCATCCTCCACTGCAAGAACTTCCTTCAGCGCAAGGACGGCGCCTCCGGTATCGAATACGCGGTGATCGCGGCCATGGTCGCGGTCGTGCTGGCCGGGTTCGTCACCCCCATCTCGGGCGAGGTCAAAGCCATCATGACCACCATCCAGACCGCGATCACCCAGTAACCTTGCGCTGCGTGCATGCCGATTGATCCAGACCTCGGGAGCCGACCATGCCGACCTCTTCCTTGCGTCAACAGATCCTGCTGGTCGATGACGAGGAGGAGGCCCTGCTGGAGCTGGCCGAACTGCTGGAAAACCAGGGTTTCTGCTGCCATACCGCCGTCTCGGTGAGGACCGCCCTGCAACTGCTCACCCGCCACCCGGATGTCGCCCTGGTGATCACCGACCTGCGCATGCCTGAAGAGAGCGGCATCGGCCTGATCAAGCGCCTGCGCGACCATACCGCCCGCCAGCACCTGCCCGTGATTGTCATGTCCGGGCACGCTGATATGGACGACTGCAGCGACCTGCTGCGCTTGCAGGTGCTGGACCTGTTTCGCAAGCCGATCTACCACGCGCGCCTGCTGGAGACGCTGGAGAACTTGTTCCCCAAGCCACTGCTGCATGCGGTGAACTAACGTCGGGCCCGCGGACGAGGCACATCCAGACACTTCTACACAGGCGACAATCATTGGACAGCCCTGCAACAATGGCCGCCCCCTTGCCGGGAGCAACGCCATCAAGGACTGCCATCGCCAATGCTCGCCGAAGCCCAACGTCAGCTCATCGAAACAGCCATTGCCAGCCATGGCCTGCCCACCCGACGCATTGCCCGCGCCACGCACGTTTATCGCGTACAGCACTGCAGCTTCAAAAACCCGATCTACTACAACCGCAACTCGGACAGCCGCTACGGCGACCCGCAGTTGGCCATAGGTGTCTGCTATGTGGCCCTGAGCGATATCGTTGCGGTGGCCGAAACGCTCCAACATGGCCGGGCGGGCAGCGCCAGCCCGGTGCTGTGCAGTGAGATCGCGATGCTGGCCCTGCATGAGTTGAAGGCCACCCGTGAACTTGTCGTGGTCGATGCTGGCGCACTGGCCCGCAATGCTGGCAGCCCCTTGCAGGCGATCGTGGCATCGAAGGGCCAGGGCAGTGTCGGCTATCTATACACCCAACTGCTCAGTGGCGTGGTCATGCGCCATGCCGCGCAGGTGGACGGCATTCTTTACCCTTCGCAGGTCTACCCCATCACCGCGAGTCTTGCTGGCTGCAACCTGGTGCTGTTCGAAGGGCGAGCCGACCAGTTGGCAGCCCTGCGCTGCCGGGCGCTGGATGATCTGCTCTTGAGCACAGGTGAAACCGTCGGCGAAGCACTCTTGCGCACGCAGGTGGCCGTGCAATAACAAACCGGCCACAAGGCCGGTCTGCTATTTGCCCATGCTCAAGCGATGACCAAAGTCGCGAACGATGACCGCGAATGCACCGGGTTCATCAAGCAAGTGGTAGCGAGGGAGCTCGTTGGGCGCCTGCCCTGGGTTGGAATAGTCCATGCTCCCGAGCAGGAAGCCGAGCAGCAGGTTCACCTGCGCTGTATCTCGTGGCTGGACGGCCACAGCCTGCACCAGTTCCGCCACTTGCGGGCATGCCTCGTTGTTGACGAACTGGAAAGCCGGATAGTGTTTGCGCGCCCCTTCGCTATAAGCCAGGACCTGCCCTTGCAATACCCGCTTGTTCAAGGCCTGGCGGGTAATGCCGAGGATCGCGCAGACGGTCTTCGAATCGAGCAGTTCGTAACCCTTGCTGATCTGCTCGAAAGCCAGTGCCTTACCTTTGGCATAGGCAATCTGGTTACGCACCTTGGGGCTGCGCGGCTGTTGCTCAGGGCGTGGCAAGATGGCCTGCAAGGCCTCGAAATAATCGTGCTCGACATCACGCTCGGCCAATGCCGCCAGCTGGGGTTGGGACAACTGCGCCAGAAAATGCTCGAACCCTTCCAGCAGCGCAGTTTTAGTCGCCTCGGATGCGGCATGGGATAGACGGGAGGGGCTGGCTTCGGCGACTTTCATGGCATGGCCTCATCAGTGACGGGGGTAGCAGTGCCGATCAGCCTATAGCGGCACCAACATACCGTCAACCTGTCAACCTGTCTCCTCGTATCAGAGTGGATAGCTGAAACTGAAGCTCAACCTCGGTCGCCGGTTCAGACTGTCCAGCGCAATGTCCGACATCGGCTTGGCCACCTCGACGGCAATGTTGTAACCCCGCCCATCGCCAAAGCGCAGGCCAATCGCGGCAGACGACATATGCGCCGACTGCACCTCCAGTCTGTTGAACCAGGCCCGCGCAGCATCCAGCACGGCATACGGCTGCAGCACTCGAAGCCAATCACCCTCACGCCTGAAGCTGTAGTTGAGCTCGTAGGCCAGCCCCCAGCTCTTGTCACCGGACGCCTGGTCACGCGGGTAACCACGCCCGAAATTCTGCCCGCCGAACACCACCCGCTCACTGTCGGGCAGGCTGTCATTGCTCCAGTAACCCGCCGCCGAGGCCACGCCCTGCCAATGGTCGGTGAAGTTGTCACTCTGCAGCCCAGACAGGCGCAAGCGCAGAAAATCCAGGTCGTGGCCGGCGTTGCTGCGCGCACCGAAATGGTCCAGCCCCTGGTACACCCCGCCACTCACAATGCGCAGGCGCCGAGCCTGGGCCTTGCGCCAATCGACCTCGAACGACAGCGCGCGGACATTGGTCTCGCTGTCCATCTGCCGGGGCGCGCCAAGCCACCGGTAGTCGGTACGGTCCTTGACCATGTAGATACGCCCCACCGCCTCCAGCCACTCGTTGGCAGAGACGATCAGCGGTTGGCTCAGGCCAACCGAATAGCGCTCACTGTCGCGCTGCTGGAGCAAGTCATCGCCATTGTCCAGGCGAATCCGCGTGCGCGGCTCACTGCGATAGCGCGAGGCAGACAACAGCAACTTCGAGCCCTCAGCGTCGACGAACTGGGCGTAGTCCAGGCGATAGTAGTGCGCCTTGTCCTCACCCGGCGGCGTCAGCACGCTGGCGCTCAGTTGCTCGGCGAAACGGGTCTGGGCATTGCTGCTGGCACCTAACAGTGCCTGCAGGTCATCACGGCTGCCGTCGTTGAGTTGGATACTGCCGGTGAACGGTTTGCGCAAGGCCCGGACAACCATCCGGGCGCGCCCGTCGGCAGTGCCCGGTGCCAGGGCCTGCGCCTGGGCAGTGACACCGGGGATGCGGCCGATCAGGCCGGTATAGCGTTCCAGGCTGGCCCGGGTCAGTGGCCGCTCGCTCACCAGTTTGCCCAGCAACTGGTCCAGGTAGCCGCGCGCCGGGCCGATGTCGCCCTCGACCTGGTAATCGCCAATGTAGCCTTCCACCAATACCACCCGCACTCGCCCCTCGCTGAAGTCCTGGGGCGGCAGGAAGGCGTACGAAAGCAGGTAGCCGTCCTGCCGATAGCGCTGGGTAAGTCGGTCAGTCAGCTCGACCAGTTCGCCCAGGCTGACCTGCCGGCCGATCAACGGCTGGTAGTGCTCGCGCAAGTCGCTCAAGGGGTAGACGGTGCCGCCTTCGAAACGCACCTTGTGCACCTGCACCGGCGTGCTCATCGACAGCGGTTGCTGCTGCACCGCACTTGGCGTGGGCAACTGCAGGACAGGCGCAGCGGGACGGTAGGCATCTACCGGCAGGTTCGGCGTGGGCAGCTGTGCTTCGATCTGACTGCTGTCGAGGAAACCCGGCAGCGGGGCAGCGCGGACAAGGCCGCCCCAGCACACCAGCAACATCACCAGCAGTGGACGCATGCGGACGCTCCCTGATCCCGAAGGTACGCGAGTGCCCGTTGCTCACCCCCGCCCCAGCAAGCGTAGGTGCCGGGATTGCAATCAGCCACCAGGCCACGCCCCGCAGGATCACTCGCTAATCTGGAACTCCACCCGCGCGGTTTCGCCGCTCTCGTCCAGCGCACTGAGCTCGATGCGCCCGGCCTGTTCAAAACGTACCAGCAGGCTGTCCTGCCCACGGGTTTCGCCCAGCGGCTGGCCATTCATGAACCACCAGCGCTGCCCGCCACCGCCCAGCGCCGATACCCGCACCTGCAGCGGCTCGCTGTTGGTGGCCGGTCGGCGCAGGTTGTCACCTGGGCGTACACCGACGATCGACAGCGGGGGTGCGCTGGCCGCCACCTGCGGCGGGCAGCTCGGGTCCACGGCCGGCAGCCGCGCCGCCCGCTGTTCGATTCGCGGCAGCCAGGGCTCCAGCGGTGCCGGCCACAGGGCAATGTCACGGGCCTTGGCGCCCGGGCAACCGGCATCGACACGTAGCCCCTGGTCGTTGACCCATACCGTGTCGCGCAGGCCCAGGCCCAGCGGCTGGTCGGCGGCCTGCAAGGTGGGTGGCGTGGTGTTGTCGAGGGTCCAGGCGAAGCGCTGGCGGCGGCAGTTTGGGTCCAGGCGGTTCATCGGCTGGCCCAGCGGCCAGCAGATCGCGGCAACGCCCACCGAGTCCGGTACGGCCTCCACTGGCAGGCGGATGCCGCGCTGGGCATCACGGTTGCTCAGCAGGTCGTGCACCTGCAGCATCAGCGGCGCCGCCGAGGCCAGGCCGAACTGGCCGGGTACTGGCGTGCCGTCGGGGCGACCGATCCAGACACCGATCAGGTAACGCGGGCCGACGCCCACCGACCAGGCATCACGAAAGCCATAGCTGGTGCCGGTCTTCCAGGCCAGTTGCGGGCGCTGCACCAGCTCGGCGTGGGGGTCGCGGTCGGGGCGTGCCAGGCCGCTGAGAATACGCCGGGTGACCCATGCCGAACCCGGCGACAGCAGGCGCTGCTCCAGCAGCGGGTCCTGCGGTTGCAGGCGGATCTTCGCGCTGCGCCCCTCACGGGCAAAGGCGGCGTAGCCGCCGACCAGGTCTTCCAGCCGGCTGCCGGCGCCACCGAGGATCAACGACAGGTTCGGCTCGGCCAAGGGCGGCAACACCAAGGGCACGCCGCCCATGCGCATCTGCGCGGCGAAGCGTTTCGGCCCGTAGGCTTCGAGCAGTTGCACCGCCGGCAGGTTGAGCGACAGCGCCAGTGCCGAGCTGGCCGACACCGGGCCACTGAAGCCCATGGAGAAGTTGCCCGGGCGGTAATCGCCATAGCGCCGAGGCACATCCTGCAGCAGCGACTCGGAGTGGATCAGGCCATCGTCCATGGCCATGGCATAGAGGAAGGGCTTAAGGGTCGAGCCGGGCGAACGCAGGGCATGGATCATGTCGACATGCCCGAAGCGGCGCTCGTCGCCGATGTCGATCGAGCCAAGATAGGCACGTACCGCCATGCTCTGCGTCTCCACCACCAGCAACGCCGCCGAGGTGCGCTCGGGCAGGCGCGCACGCCAGCCCAGCAGCAGGTCTTCCAGGCGCCGTTGCAGGCTGGCGTCGAGGGTGGTGCGGATCAACGGCGGGCTGTCCGGCGTGTTCAGGCGCCGGGCCAGCAGCGGTGCCAGTGCCGGTTCCTGGCGCGGGGCGAGCAGCAAGGGTTCCTCACGCGCCTCGGCAATGCGCTGTGCCGGCCACACCTGGTACTCGGCCAGGCGCTGCAGCACCTTGTCGCGGGCACGCTGGGCGCGCTGCGGATGGCGGTCGGGGCGCAAGCGGCTCGGTGCCTGCGGCAACACCGCGAGCAACGCGGCCTCGGCCGGCGTCAGGTGTTTCGGTGATTTGCCCAGGTAAGCCCAACTGGCGGCCGCCACACCCTGCAAGGTGCCGCCGAACGGTGCGCGGTTGAGGTAGATCTGCAGGATTTCGCGCTTGGGCAGGTGCCACTCCAGCTGCGCCGTGCGCCACAGCTGGCGCAGCTTGCCCGGCAGGGTGCGGTCATGCGGGTCGAGCAGGCGCGCCACCTGCATCGACAGGGTGCTGCCGCCGGACACCACGCGCCCGCCGCGCAGGTTGAGCCAGGCCGCACGGGCCAAGGCCATGGGGTTGACCCCCGGGTGGTGATAGAACCAACGGTCCTCGTAGCCGAGCAAGGCCTCCAGATAGAGCGGCGAAACCTCGTCCGGGCTGACCGGATAACGCCACACGCCATCGGCATCGGCGAAACGCCACAGCGGTGTACCATCCTCGGCCAGCACCACCCGCGCCAGGTCGTCGCCCGGCATCGGCAGCGGCCAGATGCGGTCGGCCAACCACAACAGGGCGATGGCCAGTAACAGGCCAACGGCGCCGCGCCGCAGGGCTCTGATCAGGCGTGGGCGGGCTAAGCTTGGCATCGGGAACCGACCGGGCCGGGTGATGGCCAAAGGCTTGGAACCACCGATTCGTTCATCAGGAAGCAACTATGCATGTAGAAGGTTTTTTCGAGTGGCTGGGCCAGGTACTGGGGTCGGTGATCCGTTTCATCGTCGATGGCCTGAGCGGGTTGTTCAACCTGCTGGCCAATGCCGGTGGCAACTTCATAGATGGCCTGGCACGTACCCTGGGCATGGACACTTCGCTGGTCAGCATCCTCGCCTTGATCGTCGGGCTGATGCTGCTGTACTCGGCGGTGCGCGCGTTCATGCGGGCATCGATCATTCTCGGGATCATCTGGGCGTTGCTGGGGTTGTGGGTGTTGAGTTGGGTGGTGCACTAGCGAGACGCCTGTGGGAGCGGGGGGGGGGGGGGGGGGGGGGGGGGGGGGGGGGGGGGGGGGGGGGGGGGTGGGGGGGGGGGGGGGGGGGGGGGGGAGGGGAGACAAAGTACGCCACATT
>NZ_JBMOWQ010000198.1:0-5179 GCF_049310485.1 Pseudomonas sp. GZD-209 | reverse complement strand
GAGCGGGCTTGCCCCGCGATAGCGTGATATCAGGCGACGATGCCGTTCCTGCTTACGCTATCGCGGGGCAAGCCCGCTCCCAAGTGTCACTGCCTGTGCTGCCTCAGCGGGCGCGCACCACCATCTCGCCCTGGCTCTCGCCAACCGCCTGCACGTTCGGCCGGTACATCGACTCCACCTGCGGCGGCGGGATGCGGTAGCTGCCCGGGGTCACCGCACGCGCCAGGTACAGCAGGTGGGTGGTGCCGTAGCTGTCGAGCTTGAGCGCCGCCACGTAGCGATCGTCGCGGTACTCCTGGTGCACGACGCTGGCGTTCTGCATCGACTCGCGCCACTGTTTCACCGCGCTGCTGGCGTTGTCCAGGCTGGCGGCGCTCTGCGCCAGGTTCTGGTTTTCAAGCTCCAGCCCCGCCGGCAGCAGGTCGACCACCAGGGCATCCGGCACGTGGTCCCGGGCCTTGAGCGCCAGGTGCACCAGCACCAGGTCGCCACTGCGCAGGCTGCGTACATCCAGCGGTTGGCCATTCATGCCCAGGTACTCGCGGCGGATTTCCAGGCCATTGCCGCTGGCGGCCGGGGCCTGGCGCGGGTAACCCGACAGCGTCAGCTGCTGGTACAGGGTGTCGCTGCCTTGGTTCTGCACCGTCAGCGGCGAGGCCAACAGCGGGCCTTCGAGCTTCATGCCCGAATCGCTGTTGCTGAACTCACGAACCTCGCCGGCGCTGTCCAGGCGTGCCTTCCAGCTGCCCTCCGGCTTGCCCAGCAGGCCACGGCCGGCGAGGAACAGGGCGTTGCGCTCCTGGGTCGACAGCCAGCGGTTGGCCGCCAGCTCGTCAGACAGCGCGAACAAGCGCTGGTCGACCTGGTTACCCGCCAGGTTGTTCTCCTGCAACAGCGCGAGGATCAGCGCCTGGTCACGCAGCGCGCTGCCATAGTCGGCCATCCAGCCCTGGCTGCGGCTGACCGCCAGGCCCGCCTGCAACGCCTGCTGCGAACGCGGCTTGTCACCCATCTTGTCCAGCGCCACCGCCAGTTGCACCAACGGCAGGCCGGAGCGGGCATCGCTGCGGCGGTCGAACAGGCTGCGCAAGGCACCCAGCGGTGCCTGCTGGCTGCGCGCCAGCACCAGCGCGGCATAGGCCTGCACGGCAAAACGGGTGTGTTCGGCGTTCTGGCTGTAGTTGACCTCGATCAGGTTGCGCTCCTGCACATAACGCAGCAGGCGCTCGCTGGCCTTCTTCAGGACTTCGGCCGGCACCCCGTAGCCTTGCTCGCGGGCGCGCAGCAGGAAATCGGTGACATAGGCGGTCAGCCAGTACTCTTCCTCGCTGTCCGAACTCCACAGGCCGAAGCTGCCGTTGTAGCGCTGCATGCCCAGCAGGTGCTCGATGCCCATCTCGATCTTGCGCTTGCGCAAGTCGGCCGGTTCGCCCTTGATGCCCAGGCGCTTGAGGCTGTCGGCATCGGCGTACAGCGAGGGGTACAGGCCACTGGTGGTCTGCTCCAGGCAGCCATAGGGGTAGGCTTCCAGGGCGCGGATCTGCTCGGCCAGGTTCAGCGGTGGGCGGCTCGACAAGGCCAGCGTAGCCTCCAGGCCCGCCGGCTCGAACTCGGCCAGGTCGCTGCCCGGCAGGCTCCACGGCTGGTCCTTGAGGGCCACGCGGTAGTGCTTGAGCATCGCCGGGTAGGCCGGGCGGATGCCCAGTGTCCACTCGCGCTCGAAGCCATTGGCCGGCTCGCCCGGCAGTTGCAGGCCATTGACCTGCACCCGCACCTTGCCCTGGCCGAGGCCGCCCTGGGCCTGCACCGGGATCATCAAGGTGGTGCGCTGGCCCTCGCCGAGCGCGACGTTCTGCTGAGCCCCGCCCAGCAGATTCAGCTGGCCTTCGCCGATCACCTGCACGGTAAGTTGCTGGGCGCGGCCGGACAGGTTGGCCAGGTCCAGCGCCAGGCTGGTGCGGTCGCCACCGGCAAGGAAACGCGGCGCCGACAGCTCGGCAATCAGCGGCGCGGCCACCACCGTCTTGCCTTCGGCCATGCCAAAGTGCTCTTCGGTCCAGGCCTGGGCCATCAGGCGCAGTTCGCCGTTGAAGTCGGGGATGTCGACCGTGGCCTGGCCTTCGCCTTTCTCATCCAGGGTCACCGGCAGGCTCTGCTGGGCAACGATGGTCACCGTGGTGTTGGGGCGCTTGCCACCCTTGGCCATGGCCGCGTCACCACCGAACGCCAGGCTGGCCAGGCGGCCCTGGCCGGCTTCGATCAGCTGGCCGTAGATGTCCAGCTGGTCGGCGCCGTAGGCCTTGCGGCCGAACAGGCTGGCGAACGGGTCGGGGGTCTTGAAGTCGGTGATGTTGAGGATGCCCACGTCCACGGCGGACAAAAGCACATGCACCTGTTTTGGCACGCTGCCATCGGCGTTGACGGCCTTGAACTTCACGGTCAGCGGCTGTTTCGGGCGCATCTTCTCCGGTGCCTGCAGGCTCACCGCGAGCTTGCGCTCGGCGCGGTCCAGCGGCAGGTGCAACACGCCTACGGCGCGCTTGGGGGTGGCATTGGCCTTACGCTCGCCGGGGCGAATCACCAGGGCGCTAATGTACAGGTCATGGCGTGCCCACTTCTTGTCCAGCTCGACCTCGAAGGTCTTGCCTTCGGCCGGCACGTCGATTTCCTGCCACCACAGCGGGCCGTCGGCAGACTCGATCATCAGGTAGCCGGAGCCTGCGGCCGGCGGGGTGACGGTGACCTTGGCGGTGGTGCCTTCCTTGAAGGCCGGCTTGTCCAGGGCGATCTTCACCTGGTCGGGGCGCACCGCGCCGCCTTCGGCGTTGTCCTGGGCGCGGTAGCCCGCCCAGAAGCGCGAACTCGACACCAGGCCGGTCTGCGGGTCTTCCACCTCGACGCGGTACGGGCCCCACTCCACCTGGAAGTTCAGCTTGGCGGTGGAGCCAGCTTTGACGCTGAGGGTCTCTTCGTTCTGGGTGAGGAATTTTTCGTTGTAGTTGTAGCTCCAGCCGTCGCTCTGGGAGTAGTTCCAGTAGTAGTCGCGGCGCTCACGGATCAGGCGCACCTTGAGGTCGTTGGCGGCCAGCTTGTTGCCGTTCTGGTCGGCGACCAGGAACTCGAACTCCACCGGGCCGTCGCCGTCGGTCTCTTCACCGTCGAACAAGCCACGCAGGCCCGGCAGGCGCTCGGCGGGCCAGATCGGCTGTTCCAGGCGGCGGGTGATCGGCCGGCCACCGGACTCCTGCAGGCTGGCCTGCACGGTCAGTTGCAGCGGCGAACGCGCTTCGCTCCAGCGGCTTTCGATATCGATACGGGCCTTGCCGGCCTGGTCGAGGGTGACTTCGTCCAGCTCCAGGTCCTGGTTCAGCTCGGTCTCGGTGACCGCGCCGAACTGGTAGCCCGGCAGCGCCTTCACCGCTTCGCGCAGCGGGCGCACGTAGGCCTGGCCGCTGAGGCGGTTGCCGGCCGCCGGGGCGCCGTAGAGGTAACGGCCGTTGACCTGGATGGTGGCGGTCTGCTCGGGCGACAGCGGTTTGCTGCTGCCCTTGAGCTCCAGCGCCAGGCGCTCGGGGAGGAAGTCTTCGACGAGGAATTCGTAAACCTGCTTGCGGCCACCGCCCAGGTCCAGCAGCAGTTGCCAGCGGCCGGTCGGTGCCTCCGTGGCCAGTTGCAGCTGGTACTGGAACAGGCCGTTCTGGTCGGCCTCCCAGACGAACTTGCGGCTCACCTGCTCATCCGGGCGACGCACTTCGACGCTGACCGGCTGGGCCTTGACCGGCTTGCCGTCCTGGTCGCGCAACAGGCCGTTGAGCAACACCGTTTCGCCTGGGCGATACAGGTCGCGCGGGCCGAAGATGAAGAACTGCAGCGGGTTGGCCTGGGGGCCGGTGATGTCGAATTCGGCCAGGTCCAGGGCCGCGGTGTTCAGGCGCAGCAGGGTGGTGTGCACGCCCTGGGTGGCGATCAGGGTGTCGGCCTTGGCGGTGATCGGCAGTTGCGCGTGGCCGTCGCCGTCGGTCTTGGCCTGCGCCAGCAGCTTGCCCTTGTCGTCGTGCAGTTCGAGGGTCACGTCCTTGAGTGCCTTGCCGCCTTCCAGGGCCTGGGTGAAGACGTCCAGGCGGTCGCGGTAGCGGTGGGCAGAGACGCCGATGTCACTCAGGGTGAACAGGGTCGCCGGCTGCGAGTAGTCGTAGGTGCCCGAGGCGCGCATCACGGCCAGGTACACCCCCGGCTCCTGCAACGGCTTGATCCCGGCAATCGGCAGCAGCACGGTCTCGCGGGTGTTGCGCGCAGGGTTGAGGTCGAAGCGGCCGCCGTAGACCAGCTCGGCCATGTCCAGGGTTTCCTTGGACTGGTAGTAGTACAGGCTGCTGTTGCGGCCCCAGTTGGCCAGGAAGGTCGAGAGCATCTCGGGTTTGACCCGGAAGAACTCGACATCGACCTTGGGCACGTTCAGGGCAATCACCGGCAGGCCTTCGGCCAGGCGGGTCGGCAACAGCGAGCCACGGCTGGCGAAGCCCACGGTGGGCTGCATGTCGCGGGTTTCGAAGCGGCTGACCGATTCGCTCTCGAGCGAATTGCCGTTGACCGCCAGCAGGCCCTTGTCGATGGTCAGGACCATCTTGCGCTGCGGCTCCAGGTGGCGCAGGCGCAGCTCCATCTGGTTGTCGGAGAGTTCCCAGGCGCCGTCGACCTTGCCCTTGACGGTGTCGACCAGGTGCAGCTTGGCGGCGAAGTCCTGGTTGGCGTCCAGCGGCGCGGACACGCTGACCGACAGGGTGCTGGCACCGTCGAGCTGCACTTCCGAGACATCCAGCACGTTGAGCTCGCGGCCGGCGTAGCGCTTGGCGAGCACGGCCGGGTCTTCGCGCTTGGCCGCTGGTTGCTCGACGGCAGCGGCGGGTTTCTCGGCGGGCGCCGGTGGTTTCTCCGGTGTGGAGGAATCACAGGCACTGAGCAGGGCCAGCGCGCAGGCCAGCAACAATCCTTTGTTGAGCATTTTGAGGGTGAACTCTTTGGCAGCGTGTACGTGAGGGGGGCAACTATAGCGCAACGCGGTCAGGGTTACCCGACCGCGGGCGGCAAGTGAGACCCTGTTCGCGCCGATTGGTTGCAGGGCCGGTACAATCCGTTGGGCAATCGCGGGGCAAGCCCGCTCCCACGCCATGTTGATGTC